>JBHICF010000011.1:0-21377 GCA_046759485.1 Nitrospiraceae bacterium | reverse complement strand
AGAAGATCATTCTGGTCACAGGAGCCAGTAGCGGAATCGGTCGTTCCTGCGCAGAGCAATTTGGCGCAGCCGGTGCTCGCCTGATTCTGGTCGCTCGCCGAAGCGCTCGCCTCAACGAACTTGCCTCCCAATTGAGACGCACCTATCAGACCGACTGCTATCCTATCCCACTTGACGTTCGGAACCGACGCGCGGTCGAAGACTCGATCCGGCACCTGCCTCCATCGTGGCGGGCGATCCAGATCCTGATCAATAACGCTGGCCTCAGCCGTGGGCTTCACAGGCTGCCCGAAGGGTCGGTCAGGGACTGGGAAGAGATGATTGACACGAACATTAAAGGTCTGTTGTACGTGAGCCGAGCAGTTATTCCAGGGATGATGACCAGGAAACGAGGCACGATCATCAATATCGGGTCCATCGCGGGCCATGATGTGTACCCACGCGGGACTGTGTACTGTGCAACAAAACGGGCCGTGGACGGCTTGACAAAAGGATTACGGATGGATCTCGTAGATACGCCGTTGCGGGTCTGCACAGTGGATCCGGGACTGGTCGAGACAGAGTTTAGCGTGGTGAGATTCAGAGGCAATGTGCGTCGGGCAAAGCAGGTCTATGAGCACGTGACCCCGCTCACCCCTCATGACGTGGCGGAGGCGGTATTGTTTTGCGCCACCCGTCCTCCCCATGTCCAGATCGCCGAGATGATTGTCCTGGCCACCGCACAGGCCGGGAGCACGATGGTGCACCGCGCCCCCAAAGGGAGAGGCTAGTTACCTTGGCGCGAATGTTCCTGATAATTGGCGCGAGTCTGGGTTGTCTCGCCGTTGCTGCCGGAGCCTTCGGCGCGCATTCGCTCAAGGGTAGCCTCACGCAGGAGATGCTGGTCGTCTTCGAAACCGCCGTGCGGTACCAGATGTACCATGCGCTGGCTCTGTGTGTGACCGGATGGGCGACCCGGCAGTTCGATCACAAGTCCTTCCGCTTGGCAGGATGGCTCTTCCTGAGCGGCATTGTTGTGTTCTCGGGCAGCTTGTATGTGTTGGCGTTAACCGGGGTCCGGTGGCTCGGAGCACTGACGCCGCTAGGCGGGTTGGCATTCATGGCCGGCTGGGGGTTGTTGGCATGGGGGTTTTGGAAAGCGCGAGGTGGGTAGCGATCGAATCAGTTGACCGCTCTATCATCGGCCACACGGGGCGGCGCGCTTCCCGGCAATGCTGCCCCACGCTCCAGCTGAGTTGATGAACGTCCCTTCCAGACGCTGGCCTTTGTTGACGAAGAGCAGACTATCTTCCTGGACGCCCCCCTGGAATTCCCACCGGAGAAACACGGTATCCCCGGTCACGACAATTTTGGTCGGGCTCGGTGCCGATCCAGCCATGGCATCAGATGCACCAGGCGGCAGGAAACGCATGACCATCTTGTGATCCTGGTGGTTCCGATGGTTATGGACAGTCCACTGCCACGTGCCGCACAGACGTACCAAGCCTCTCCATGCTCTGAGTTGCTCAGGCCAGGTCCTGAGCTCCTGCCAAGACTTCCTCACGGCACGTTCGGCTTCTATTTCTGCGCGTATCGCAGTCGCGATGATCTGTGCCTGAACGGCAGGGCGAACGCGAGTGGTGAAGTACCTGGTTGCCAACCTCTCCTTGTCAGCATCACGGTGATCCGCAATCTCTTCGACCTGCAGGAGTCTCCGGCGCACACCTTCCGCCCCCGCCTGTTCGGCGACAGCCAGCCATGAGTCATCGGGTCCGGTGAGGTTCGGATAGGCAGCGTCGAGCGCCGTGGCATACGCTTCATATCCCGTCGCTGATTGGCTTTCCGCATCCTGCGCGGACTCGAAGGCAATCAGGACGGAGCCAAGGTCGATCGCTTGGCTAAGATGTGGATGCCTACCATCCGTGAGCAGCCAGGCGTGATGGGTTGGGTTTGTTTTGAACAGCGTTTCTAAGGCCGCCGTGTCCGTGCGGTTCACGGTCTCCTCCACGGAGAGACCGAGCCGCCATGCCGCAAGTTCAGTCACCAGCATCGTGGCCGCCTCAGACGGATCAGGGGGCTGGCTTATTGCCTCTCGACGCGTTCCACTTTCCGATGATTTCTCTCGGAGGCGAGGCTGGACCTCACTGAGGCCCAAATCAGCTGCCAGGCTGGTCTTGAACAACGCTAGGGCCTCTCGATCAGAGGTAATCGCGGAAAGGTGCTCGCCGTGAATCTCCAGGACTGACCTGAAATCTGGATCTCCCACTGTCGCGGTCTCTCCCACTTCCACATGGAAGGCCACACACGCGGTCAACAGGAGGACAAACCTCCGCCCACCGAGTCCGCCACACTGCCAGGTTGGACACACCAGCGTTCGTCTCAACATAGGTTCCATTTTGGGACATCCCCGGCCAAATCTCAACGCCCAAGGTATCCGCTGGCGGACTCAGTGGGAGGTTGCTAGATTGGACAGGGGAGAGGTGAGCGAAAAACGTGGTTAGATAGAGACGCGCGACAGAATTGTCTTTAAGTTACTGGTTGTTTCATGTCTGCCTTAAAGCAATCGTTGAGGAATGTCACCATCGCCTCCCAAGCCTTTTCCATGGCTTCTGGCCGGTAGGTTTCTTTCCTCGTCTCGTTGCAAAAGGCATGGGGTGCACCGTCATAGCTGTGGATGTCGACCCGCTTCTTATACTCCTGGCTGGCCTCCCGAAGCTGCTCCACTTCTGCGGCGTCGACCCACTCGTCGGCGGTTCCCCGGTGGTACTGTACAGGGCAGTAGAGGTCCTTCAGGACACCACTGGCTGATCCCACCTTGCCATAAAACGAGACCGCGGTCCGCAACCGTTTCCGTTGACAGGCGAATCGAAGGGCAAGGGTACCTCCCACTCCAAAGCCGACCACACCATGCACATTCCGCTTCACGTGATCGCGCGTATTTAGAAACTCACAACAGGAATTGACATCCTGCAAGAGATCACTCTCCTTGGTCTTGTTCATGAGCATCTCGGCGACCTCAGCATTGGCAGTGACCATCCCACCTTGGCGGACATATAAGTTCGGGACGATCACGCCAAATCCCTCACAGGCCAGCCGATTCGCAAGATCCTTGATCTGCGAGTTCAACCCCCACCATTCGTGCAGCACGACGATCCCGGGATACACGCCTTTGACCTGTGGCCAGAACTGAAGTGCCTCGACTTGCACTTCCTTCGGTATTCGGGTCTTGGAATAGGGATCGACGGATGTGTCGGTGATGCTCGGGATCGGGGCACCGCTTGGGAACCGGACTGCGCCGGTGCCGATCTGATCAAGGGAAAACGGGGTGACTCTCTCGGTCATATGGAATTCCAGTGGATGTCCAACCAGCCCTGACCACATCCAGGGTCGCTGAAAGCGGAGCGTACTATAACGATCGGCTTTTCTCGTTGTCAATGCACCCCACCTGATTGACCGTATGCCGGCAGCAGTCTACAATGCGTTCCGTATCTTCCCCAAGTTGATCGAGCGGCCGTGTTGTTCAACACGGCTGTTTTGTTTACCCGCCTTCGCAGAAAGCCACGGGTGTTAACCCGTGGATAAATGCGCGGTGGGTAACCCTCCGTAGCCTCGGCGAAGGAGGGTACGCTTCGGCGGGTGCCGCTGAAGTATGCTGTGGGCACCGCGGCTGTCCAGCCTTCGTAGCCGAAGCTACTTCGGCGGAGTGGGCTAAAGCCGTGGGGCTCCACCTTCCTGGAGTTCGTGTGGGCCCACTCGGTATCGGACTTGTCGGCCTAGGCCGCCATGGCATGCGCTATGCTCGGCATCTGCTCGAACCACTGCCGCATGTCCGATTAGTGGCGGTTTCCCGACGCGATGCCCGTGAAGGCGCGAGCTTCGCTGCCGAGCATGGAGTCCGATTCTACCAGGACTACCACAAATTGGTTGAAGATCCGGAGGTTCAGGCGGTCGTAGTCGTGACCCCTCCGGCACTGGCTCGCTCAGTCTGCCTCGATGGAGTCCACGCGGGAAAGCCCATGTTGATCGAGAAGCCATTGGCCCCCACGGGCGAGGAAGCACGAGACATGGTCCAAGCCGCCGCCCGCGGGAGCATCCCGATTATGACCGCGCAGACGCTTCGCTTCGACACCTCAGTGACCGCGTTGAAGGCCGCACGCGGGAGCGTTGGGGCACGACAGTACCTGGTGTTGACGAATCGCGTAGAGCCACGGCCGGACCAGGAGCGGGAGGCGAGTGACTATGCTGGTCGAGGTGTCTTATTGGAGATTGGCATCCATCTACTGGATCTGGTGCGCTTCCTGACTGGAGAGGAAGTCGCCGAGGTTCGCTGCGAGCTGGATCCTGCATTATCGGGTATGCCTGAGGCTCGAGCGCTGGTCAGCCTCCGCACCGCCGGAGGCTTTCCCTGTGTTGTGGACGTCTCGCGTATGACGGCAGGGCGAGTCAGTCGGGCGGAGTGGGTCGGCGAACACGGACAGATCTCTGCCGACTGGGTGCACCATCGCCTCCAGACCATCTCGGGTGGAAACGTGGTCCATGAAGAGGCTGTTGAAGACCGCCCCACGGTTGTGGCGACAATTCTAGCCTTCGCCGAGGCACTCAAGCGGGGGGCGCCCATGCCAATCACAGGATTGGACGGGCAGCGGGCGGTGGAAATCGCGGACGCGTGCTACCTGTCAGCAAAGACAGGGGAGGCCGTGCAGCTGAGCAGGTCTTGATCCGGCGGCAGGGCACGAGTGACACCGCCAGATGGAAGGACGCTGACTATTTTGGTCCGCTGTGGAATGGGCGCCTAGGTTTCGGCCACAATGTGCGTGTCGGTTTCCTCGACGCCATCGATCACATGGATTTTGGTGATCACGACATCTGATAGCGCCTTCTCATCCTCCACAGTCACGAAACTAAAGATGTCCGGCTGGCCGAAACACGGATGCACCTGCTCGACGCCAGGAATTTTTTTGAGGTGCCTCACCACGTCCTTTGTCTTACCGGCTTTGACCTTAATCAGAATGTAGGCTTTCGTTGCCATGTCGGACCTCCTCGTTGGCCTGTTCTCCGTTGGCGTGACCACTCAGGGAATTAGGTTCGCTCAGCCGTTATTTTCCTGCTCCAGGCATCTGGAGCCTTCGCGCTGCGTACTCTGAATGGAAATTCTTCCCCTGGGCTGCAAGCTGCGTACGCGCCCGATTGAAAACCCGTGCAAGCAATTCAAAGTCCTCAGGACCAATATTGTAAGCTCGAAACCCTCTGATAAGGTCGGGCTGAGCCCAGTTTGGTCTGGAGTCCGTATAGTTCACGAGTGCTTCCAAACTCTGAGACGTCCATCCATCAACCCGAAAGGCCTCAACCGCAGCCGGTGCCTGCTCCCCCAACTCTTCCTCGAGCGCATCCTCAAGCAAACGCCCGACAGCCGGATCGGGGCTCTTCATGAACGCGGATTGAAATTGGATCAACGCCTTGATGAGACGGTTCGCATCTGGGCTCGATTCCGGGGGGAGCACGTCAGCGTCCTGAAATACTGCCAGGATGGCCATGATCGTGCCCACCTGCTTGGCTGAAGCGCGACCGCTGGGCTGGTTGGTCGATACCTCTTGCCTAAACCGTACGGTCGTCGTTCTCAGCTTCACAACGGAAGGTGGCAGCTCGGCCTTCCCCCACATGGCCACGCCATCCCTTGGAGAGAGAGTCGGCCAATCATTGGTCATATCGATGCCTGTATTCAGTTCCAGGGCGCCAGCTCCACTCTGCTCCGGGATCAGACATTGGGTGACCATCACCAACACGCAAGAGCCCACCAGGAGCACGAGAAAATCCGTATGCCGCACGGCGCTATTATACACAAAATCGTGTGCGCTGCAGACCCAACGATCAGAGGGTCTCCGCCTAGTCGATTCGTTGAGGACTGGGGATATCCCTGAACACGTAGTCTGCAAGTTGGTGGCCGATCGCAAGCTTGTCAGGAACACTGGGGGCGGTCATGAAGCGATCGAGCATTTCGCCGAGCTTCGCATCGCGCGCGGTAAGAAAGGGCAACATCTCGGCTGGAGAGGTAAGCCAAAATCCTCTGAGGTGGAAGTAGGTTTGTAGGAGTTCTTCAAGAAAATGCCCTAGTAGGTACTGAGCGGTCGCAGGACGCTGGATCAAATCCTCCGCTTTCCCCAGCCAATGGAGACAGTCCGCTCTCAGGCGTATCTTTTCATTTAGTTTGACGGGAGGCGGGCCCTGGCGAAACCGTTGCTGCGCCTTGTCCAGCAATCTCATGCCGACGCCTTCGTGCTCGAACAGGACGCGACCTTTGCGGAGTAGCGGGGGCAGGCGCGGGACATACTGCAGTTCTTCCTCCACAGCCTTTTGCCATCGATACCGAACTTCGATCAGACGGTCCGCCACCCTGATCACCTCTTGTCCCTCATCTTGCCCTGTGATCACGGCAATCAGATCAAGATCGCTATGTTCGGTCATCGACCGGCGAGCAGCGGACCCCACCAGGATCACTGCCAGTAAATCTCCGCCCCGCTTTCCACGCACGTAGCGAAGCGCATGCGAGAGGACTTGCTCAACAGTGAGCGGCTCGACTGGCTTTGGCGGCTCAGGTGCCTCCGGAACCGCAAGCAATTCTGCCTTTAGTTCTTCACCGGCGACTTCCCCAGGAGGGGCTTCGCGGGTTTCTGGGTTGTGCTCTTCCATCAAACGTGTCTCACAGTTGCCGAAGGCAACCCTCAGGGTTCGGTCACTTGCCGAATACTGGCTTCAAGGGTCATGACCCATTGCTCGAAGGGCGTGTCGGCATCCACGATGATCTCAAGCTTGCCACTTGGAAGTTTCCGCACGACACCCGGACTGGCCGGTGACAGTGGGATCTCAACCCATTCCCTGGACAGACCCATGCGGTCAGTCAACTCCAGAATCTGGTTGATGTGTTGTAATGACACTGTTTGCAACGTCACAATACATTCCTCACACACTCGGATCGTTTCGCGCGGCGCATTCTAGAGACGGGCTCCAGATCCTGTCAACGTGACGGAAGCAGGTCGACCCTCAGTCAAGCACATGCGCCAGGATCTGCCCGGCTTCCTCAATATCCTGTCCAGTAATATCAAGATGTGTGACCGCTCGGAACGTCGCCTTTCCAACTGCGTTCAGCAAGACCCCAGCCTCTTTCAGGGATGCGACGACCTCGGAGGCTGATCGGCGGTGATCGATCACGTCGAAGATGACGATGTTCGTCTCAACTTGACTGGGATCAAGTGAGACCGAGGGGATCTTCTGCAAGACTTCGGCCAGCTGCCGGGCATGGTCGTGATCCTCCTTAAGCCGGGTGATGTTATGCTCCAGGGCATAGATTCCCGCAGCAGCCAGGATCCCCGCCTGGCGCATCCCCCCTCCATACATCCGACGGTACCGGCGAAGCTTCTCGAGCATTGCGCTGTCGCTTATTGCCACGAGCGAGCCGACTGGTGCCCCCAGCCCCTTCGACAGACAGAAGGAGACCGTCTCGAAATGACGGGCGTATTCCGCAGCCGCCACCCCAGAGGCCACGACTGCGTTGAAGAGCCGTGCCCCATCCAAATGCATCGGCAGGCGGTGGGCTACCGCCACCTCACGGATGAGCTGAATCGTCCTCAACGGATAGACTGATCCCCCGCCACTGTTGTGCGTGTTCTCTAGGGTGATGAGCCCGGTGCGTGGATTGTACGGATCGTTCGGCCGGATCGCGGATTCGATTTGCTCCGGATCGAGGATCCCCCGCCGTCCGGCCACCCAATGGAGTTGCACACCACCAAGGGCAGCGGCGGCGCCATGCTCGTACCGGACAATATGTGCCTGACTCTCGACGATGACTTCATCTCCCGGTTGCGTTTGCACTCGGAGTGCAAGCTGATTGGCCATAATGCCCGATGGTACGAAGAGAGCCGCAGCTTTTCCGAGTAACGCAGCTGCCATGTCTTGGAGTCGGTTGACCGTTGGGTCTTCACCATACACATCATCACCGACCGATGCCTGCGCCATGGCTTCACGCATGGCCTCCGACGGTCTCGTGACCGTATCGCTTCTGAGGTCGATCATGGTGCCTTTGCTGACTCTTGTTCTACTTCTTCACGGGTGACATATCGGTAAGTCTGTCGACTCAACACCGGGTAGACTGAAAAGATGGGTGTATTGAACGGCACGGAGGCCGATTGCATACCGGGGAGAAGCATCAAGTGCAAGTTCACGAAGTTAAAACTCAGCCCTTCTTGCCATGACTGACTAAAAGATTCCACATACGCATGCACCTTATCGGAGGCGTAGGATCGAGTCATCAAGCCCGCGCCCCCCTGCAGGCCATATTCAGTTAGATCAGGAGCTCCTTGGATCAACAATGACACGGCCGACGCATCGAACCATACTTTAAAGTTGCAGCTCACCTGGATGTAGGGACCCAGGGATCCCGTATGCTCCAGGAACGCCAACGGCATCGCCTCTTCGGGTCGGATATCAGAAGGTGGCAAGCGGTTTTGCAAGTTCAGCTCCGGTTCTTTAACCGGGGAGAATGACACAAAAATCAGATGTGGATCGTCCGGCGCGAGATCAAGCACCTGGCCATCGTGATACCCACAGAGCTTTCCCAATTCGTACCGAAGCGGAAATGAGTACCCCATCTTGGCGTAGAAAATTCTGACTCCCGCATCAAGGGGATCTTCTGGTGTCCTACTGATTTTGAGGTCGAAGGGAAGCATCATGTGGAAGGCACCCGTACGGGCGCTCATGAACGGCGCGCAGGCGCCGGGAAATTCTTTGTGGATCACGGGATTCTCTGGCTCGAACTTACGCGCAGGCCCGCCAAAGTGCTGGGCAGTCTTCGCTTCTTTAGGTAGGGAGTATTTATTCTGGTAATACTCACTGGCCCGTTTTTGGGCAATCGTCAGGAAGTAGTCTGGCCAATCAGTCTCCACGATGATGCGTTGCTTCTCAGTCAGCTGGCTCTTAGATGGCCCACGATGTCCCTTGATGGCTTCGTTGTATATTTCCAGCTCGGCAGAGGTCTTTTGTAGTTCCTGGGCCAGGTATTGGGCCAGCCCAGGGTCTGAGAACTTGGCCTGGCGAAGGACCTCTTGAGCTTTCTGCAGGCATTCAAGCTTATGGCTGTAACGTTTCGGCTCCGGTGCAAACGCATCCGCCGTCGCCATATACAGGTTGAATTGCTCCTCAGGCGACAGGCCAACTTTAGCGAGGTCATCTTCACGCATAAAGGCAAGCGCGAGCGGACCGAACGACTCCTCTTTTCTGAGACACAGGGTCATCAGGAAATTGAACTGCGACCGGGCTTCCTGGGGGGTCATGGGCCTCCTCTCGCGTTAACCCGCATTCTAAGGGAATCCTGCTTGGGGTAACAACCCCGGCCTGTTCCGACCTGCCGTTCAACACAGGCCGCCACAGCCGCACTCCGCCCCCTATTTTGACTCGTTCGAAAATCGCATGGTATAGTCCGGCGCTTGTACTAACCATTGGGTGATTGAGTCATTGACGATTGCTGGATCGCACGAAAGATGCAACTAGGCTGGCCCATGGAAGATCGACGGTTGCTTCCGTTTTTCAATCGCCCGATGATTCAATGCCTCAATGGATAAATCCTTCACGGAGTTCACGTAATGGTTGAAGTACCTGTCAAGATCTATGTGACTAATCTTGTGAAAAAAGCGCGTCCGGTCGCACGCCCCCTTGCGCGGCTCTCGGATAAGGTCAAGAGGGCTGCCCTGCATGGGATGGCCGACCGTCTGCTGGAAGGAGCGACTGCTATTTTCGAGGCGAATCGTCAGGACTTTGAAGCAGCGGGGAAAAACCTGGAACGGGAGGCTGCACGGGAAGCAGTTGAGCGTGTTCGCCTGCCATCTGAGGCCGTCAACGAGATGGCAGAGCGCCTCCGCCAGATTGCTGATCTTCCTGACCCCGTGGGCGAGACGACAAGAATGTGGCAGCAGCCCGACGGGCTGCAAGTGAGCCGGGTCCGTATTCCGATCGGGGTTCTCGCGGTGATCTCCGAAGGAGAACCAAAGGTCACTGTAGAGTCCGTGGCTATATGTCTGAAATCCGGGAACGTGTGTGTGTTCCGCGGGGCGCCGGAGTGGGCCCGGACCCATACGGTCATTTTCCAAGCGTTGCGTGAGGCAGCGGATGAGGCGGGGGTGCCAGAAGGAGCGGTGACCTTCGTGGAGCGACCTGAACGCGAAGCCGCTCTCGAATTGATGCGCCTGCACAGTCTCCTTGATGGCATCATCCCGCGAGGGGGCCTTGGATTGCGGAAGACAGTGATGGAGCAGTCACGTGTCCCAATCCTGTGCCACGATGGCGGCATCAGTCACATTTACATCGACGCGGATGCTGACCTGGCCATGGCCCAGAACATCGTGGTGAACTCGAAGGTCCAATTGGCATCAGCTCCAACCTCTGCCGATACCGTGCTCATCCATCAATCCGTCGCACGGTCACTCCTGGCAGCCCTCGTCCGTCGACTCCTGGACGAATTCAAGGTCGAGCTTCGTGGATGCCCCAAGACCCTTGCCATCACCAGCGCACAGCACCAGGAAATGACTGGCCACCGAGGCGTCATAGAAGCCAAGGAGGAAGATTGGGGTCGGCAGTTCCTCTCTCCAACTCTGGCCGTCAAACTCGTCAAGGATTTGGACGAGGCATTAGACCACATCGCCCGCTATGGGCCAAGTAACACCGATACGATCGTGACGCGAGATTATGCCACCGCCATGCGCTTTGTCCGCGACGTGGACGCGAGCGCGGTCATGGTGAACGCATCCTCGAGACTGCACGACGGGGATCAACTCGGGCTCGGGGTGCAAATGGGAATCAGCACTGGACGCCTCCATGCGAAAGGCCCCATCGGACTCGAGGAATTGACTTGCCAGAAGTACGTTGTGCTGGGAACCGGGCAGTTACGCCAGCCACACCCTGTCCCCCTGCCGTATGAAGATGCCATCATGCTGAAGCGCCCACTGGGGTAGCGGCAGCCGCAGCGGCATGTGGCCGCATGCCACTCGCAGAAGGCTAGATGATGATGGGACGAACTCGGCATGCAGGCCCCGTCGAACCCCGCTGATTTCCGTCTCGCTCTCACCGGACACCTGCGCTGGTGGGGACTCCGCCGATTCCAGTCCGACGACGAATACTTCAAGTGGCAGCGGGAGAGCATTCCCCAACCTGATCTCCTCCAGCTCAACCGATTGGTGGAACAAAAGCAGACCCCGACAGCAGGCAGCACCGAAGAAGTTGCCTTTTACGATCATGCAGCACGACCGCCGATCCTGCCAGTCATCCACAGCCAGCAGTACGACTATTACTTGACGCTCGGAGCCGCCATTGCGGAACGCATCGCGGACTCGCAGTCAGTGCTCGATTTCGGCTGCGGCGTGGGTGTGCTGACGACCTTTTACGCCAGCCTGTTTCCCGACCGGTCATTTGTCGGCATCGATCGTTCTGCCGCTTCCATTGCTGCAGCCCAGGAACGTGCGTCCGCCCTGGGTCTCAACAACATCAAGTTCAAGTGCCTGGACACCGAGCACCCAGTATCCGGAGGACCCCATGACCTTATCGTGGCGACGCACGCCCTCTTGCAGACAGAGCGCGATCCTGGTCTCCCAAGTCGCACTTGGAAGACCTTTGAAAGGGCACACATCCCCGCGCTACAGTCGGCGTTTGAGCAACGGACTGGATTGGGTACCCGGCTCGATTGGCTGGCCAGGGGAGGGACCGTCGGAGGTCGACTGATCGTCTTTGAGAAAGCGCGGCAGCTGGCTCGGCGCATCCCGCTGCAACGGGCGCTGACCGCCCGCGGGTTCTGTCCTTTGGAGCCTCCACTTCCGCTCAGGTACATGGTGGTGGAAGAGACCGTCGATGATGGCCCTCTCTATGTCCTCGGCCGCGGCGCTGATCACATCTCTCCCTGGCCCTGGGACGAACGCCCCGAGATCTCGCCAGGGCAGGACGTCTACCGCTGCTCCGGTGCTCCCGCAGAGTTCGTTCTCGAGCGCTTACCGAGTCGTACCGCGACTGACCAAAAACAATGGGTTGATGCCCAACTTGGGCAGTGCAACGCCGAACTCGGCCATGTTGGACATGTGCTGACATATCTCTCCGTCAGAATTGCAGACCAGTTCCGAGGTGTCGCGGTTGCCGGGCGGCGATCCGGGACCGAGGCCCTCGACCAGATATGGCGGGAGCTGGACCACGCCAGGCTCGGACCCGGGCCCATATCTGAGGTCTTAGAGAAGGCGTGGGGAAATCCCTCCGGGCACGATGCCACCGGTCAGACCCCCCTCTACGAAAACCACACGGAGTCTGCCCAAGGGATTTGGTCCGAGTTATCGGAACGCCGGGTGCTCCGGGACCAGACCCGAGAAGAAGGCGACGGGCGGCAACTCCATCTCGAGCTGGGGAGCGTCGAGGGACTCACCTATCTCTATTTCGCCAACACCTTCGACCAACGCCAGCTTGTGGTGGTCGAGACACCGCGGTCAGCCCTCCTGGCGCATTATTATGAAGAACTCCAACAGGGAGCGGACCGCTAACCCAGCGAACCACTAGTCCTTTTGGCAGGTTTGTCCGAATATATGCCTCGAAACAGGCTTGACCTGCGTCCTCTGGGGGCCATAGAATTGGCCGGTTACCAGGAGATTGAACCTAGTTAGAGGCCTGTCTCTCCTATCCCGGGTTTATGGGGAGTCTCACACCATGAAGATTGAGTATTCCAAGGGTACACAGGCCAGTCTGGAGCTCATTCAGCTTCACCGGCAAGCCTCGGAGGCTGCGAGCGGCCGGAAAATGAAGGTCATGCTCGTGTTCCCACCCGATTGGTATCCCTCCGAACCCTATTTGAGCTTACCGACCCTCACGGCCGTGTTGCGAGGGGCGGGGCATCAGGTCATCCAAAAGGACGTCAATCTGGAGATGTATGACTGGTTCTTCAGTGCTGATTTCCTCCGTCGCGTGCTGCGCAAGGTCCCGCAGCAGCTGGATCGGCTCCGGAAGCTCTCGAAAAAGCGGGACTTAGAAGAGTGGGAGACAGAGCTCCAACTAACGCTGTGTGACCTAACGCGCGAACGGATAGGGGAGCTCATTCAGAAGGCTGAGACTGCGAAGCGAATCGTCAGAGGCGAAGAGTTCTACGACATCGACCGGCTCGAGTGGGCGCTCACTGTCTTCCGAGAGGTCACATCGGTCATCTCGTTGGTGTACGCTCCCGCGCGCGTCTGCATGCCGCCCATGGAAACAGATCTTTCCTACAAAGTGTTCGTGTCCTCAGAGATCCTTGACGCTGTGCAGGACACGCAAGTCAATGTGTATCGCGACGTGTTCGAGCATATCCTGAAGCCGGCGATTGCTGAGACGCAGCCAGACGTGATCGGTATTTCCATCGTCCTTCAACAACAACTGTTCTCCTCCATGACCTTCTGCGCCCTGATTAAGGAGCAGTTTCCACACATTCATGTCACGATTGGCGGCAACACCGTCACGCGTTTGCGCGACGTGGTGCCCAACACTCCGGATCTATTCGCCCTGTTCGACAGTGCTGTGGTGTACGAAGGTGAGACCGCGTTCTCGCAGTTGGTCGAGGCAGTCGGAGCTGGACGTGACTTGGCCGAGGTCCCGAATCTCATTTATCGTGACAAGTCTGGAATTCACACCTCTTCCCTGACGTATTCTGAGGACATGGCTGTCCTGCCCCCACCAGATTTCGATGGGTTGCCGCTCGAAAAGTATTTTCTCCCTGATCGTATCTTGCCCTATTTGGCCACGCGAGGCTGCTACTGGGGTCGTTGCGAATTTTGCGATCACGGCGAAGGGTACACAGCGGGATACCGGACGAAGAAGATCGATCAGATCATCGAAGAAATCAACCACCTCAAGCACAAATATAATGTTCACCACTTCCACTTCACAGATGAATCGTATCCGCCCGCCTTGTTTCGAAAGCTCTGCCGCCAACTGGTTGAACGCCGTCTGGGGATCGCATGGACGACCCATATGCGATTCGAGAAGAGCCTGCTTGAAGACTCGGTGTGGAAGGACGCCCAGGCCGCGGGCTGCAAGTATCTCCATATGGGATACGAGTCAGGAGATGAGCGCGTACTCAAGCTCATGGATAAGGCCACCACGACGGAGGTGATCCGGCAGAGCCTTGAACTATCCGCCCGAGCAGGTATTTGGAATCACGTGATGGGGTTCTTCGGATTTCCAGGCGAGAGGCGCGAAGACGCGCTCGCTTCTATCCAGTTCCTAGAGACGAACAAAGACCTTGTTCATTCGATCGGGTTTGGCACGTTCGACTTGAGCAAGCACACGCCTGTTGCGAAGAACCCTGAGAAATTTGGGGTTACGCCCTACATCAACCCCGAGTGGAATCTCGCATTGGACTACTACTACACCGTGAAGGATGGCCTCAGTGTTGAGGAGGCAGAGCGCGTGTTTGAGGAATTTGAACGGGCGCATCATCCTGGATGGGACCTCCGGATCTTTATCCGAGAGTACATCTTTCTGTACGTGGCCCGCTTCGGCTTGAATAAGTTGCCGGCGCTCCAGTTTAATCCGGCCCGAGTCGGAGCTATCGAGCCCGGAAGCATTGAGGCAAAGGTCTGCTGACACTGTCACTGAGAGTCGCGTAACCATATGGCTGGATTGATCCACATTGACGGCATGGCACCCACGGTCGGGAACGGGCGCAAGCTCAAGACCATGCTGCTGTTCCCTCCGGAGTGGGTACCAACGGCTCCTTACCTCGCCCTTCCGAGCCTCACCGCGGTCTTACGCCAGCATGGCCACGAAGTCGTTCAGAGAGACGTGAATATCGAGATGTATGATCATTTCTTTAGCGACGACTTCTTGATCTGGGTCAAGGCCCGCATGGCGATGCAACTCCGGGCCCTCGAAACCAAGGAAGCCGGTAGCTGGCTCACTGACCAGGAGACGGGTCAGAAATCCTGTCTGGAGTTACATGTGGGAGTGGATGTCGTCGAGCTAGCTGCGCGCGCAGACCGTGCCAAGCGGATCGTGCGGGGGGAAGAGTTTTATCTAGCAGACAAGCTGGAATGGGCGCTGAACACGTTCCGAGAAGTCATGCAATACGTCTCTGCAGCGTACTACCCCGCCTCAATCGTGTTCTATCCACTGGAAAGCAACCTTGGGTACCGTCCGGGTGTCTCGCGCGAAGTCCATGCTTGTCTCGACGATGAGCAAGTGAATGTGTATCGAGACGTCTGCCGTCAACTCGTGCTGCCTTCGGTGAGCAAGGAACGACCGGACGTCGTCGGTGTTTCGATCGGCACCCAGATGCAACTCCTTGCCGGTCTCACGTTCTGCAAACTGATCAAGGAGAACTTCCCGGAGATCCACGTGACGATCGGCGGGAATGTGGTCACGCGGCTCCAGGAGGAGCTCCCCAAGCAGGAGAATTTGTTCGCAAACGTGATCGACTCGGCGATCCTGTACGAAGGGGAACACGCGTTGCTCTGGCTGCTCGAAGCGTTGAACGGGGAACGGGCCATGGCCTCTGTGCCAAATTTGATGTACCGCGACGAGAGTGGCATCCATCTGAACACCGAAATTTACACCGAGAAGATGACCTCGCTACCCCTACCAGATTTCGAAGGCTTTCCACTCGACAGTTACTTCGTTCCCGTTCGCATTCTGCCTTATCTCGCGACGCGGGGATGCTACTGGGGGCGGTGCACGTTTTGTGACCATGGACAAGGCTATTTTGATCAGTACCGCGGGCTCGCAGCTCAGGAGGTTGTGCAGCAAGTCAAGGCGTTGAAGGACAAGTACCAGGCAGAACACTTCCTGTTTGCGGATGAATCATACCCGCCGGCGCTCTTCAAGCGGGTCATTAAGCTTCTCGTGGATCAAGATGTCCGCATTCGGTGGACCACGCTGATCCGGTTCGAGGAATCGCTCCAGGATCCGGAGATGTGGCGGCTCGCGGCTCAATCAGGTTGCTGCACGCTGTATTACGGTATGGAGTCGGCCAATGAGCGTGTCCTTGAGTTAATGGACAAGCACGTCAAGAAATCGGTGATCGAACGCAACCTCAAGGAAGCTGCCAAGGTCGGCATCTGGAACCACGTGATGGCATTTTATGGGTTCCCGGGAGAAACCAGGGAAGAGGCCGAAGAGACGAGGCAGTTTTTGCTCGATAGTCAGGCGTGGATCCACTCGGTCGAGCTGTTTTACTTTGTGGCGTACCGCCACACCCCTATGGTCCGCAGCCCCGAGAAGTTCGGGATCACGATCCACAAACAGGATGAATACGACTTGCCGCTCGACTACTACTACACACTCAATGAGCCTACGGGTGTCACGTGCTTGGACGCCATGCAGCTTTGCGAAGAGTTTTATCGCAATGACTTTGCGCCATGGGCGGTGCGTGTGAACGCGCGCGAGCACGTATTCCTGTATATTTCCAAGTACGGCACCAACAACTTGCCACAGATTTACGCGAAGCCGCAGGACCACGAGGCCGCTCGTTCGAGGGATACCGTCTCCGGGCTGGTCACGTGGCCTGTTGCAAGGGGCGATGCCGAAGCCGAGAAGGAAGGCGAACCATCCATGGCCCGCGTGGTCAGCCACGCCGTGAGCTCACCGTCGGCAACCTAACAGTTGGCGCTGGTTTCCAGCCAGGCGATCAGCACCTGGTAGGCTGTATTGACCTCCTTCGTCATGGCTTCCCCCTTCTTGTACATTTGCATGTACTTTTTGGGATTGTTCGTGAGATTCGCGTACCGGTGGGGGTGCCAGGTTGCTAACAGTTCTCCTCGTCTCTCGTCCAGCCTCTCGCGGGTTAGGGGCTCAGCCAGCCCAAACACCTGCAGGGCCTGGCGAACATGTTCTGGCTTCGCGGTTTGGCTGGCCAACGGTCACGCTCCGGTCAAGAGTAAACCAGTCTGACAAACCGTCTCGAGTGATGTCAATCCACGACTCCGGCCCCATTCACCGGGCCGGGACGGCATTGCTCCAATGGGCTGGCGTCAAGGACACATCCCGTTTGGCGGTTCCATGGGCAAGTCATCACGGTAGGAACGCGTAAATGGGTCGTTCCCTCCCAATCCTCCAACCGAGCAAGCTCTTCACCGGTCAGGACTATCATGAAGTCCTTCGGAAAGAGATGGATGGTGGCAAAATTCCCATCAGCCTGGGGAAAAGCTGTCCTGTCCAGTGTGAGTTTTGCTACGAGCTCGACCACACCTATCGCGAGACCAGCGAGCCTCCCAAGACGACTCAAGAAGACTGGGAGTTCATACTCGACTACATCAATCGGAAGCCGACAGATCCCCTCCAGTTTTGGTGCCTCGGCGGCAACGAGTACATGGAGTGGACGGATCTCTTCCTGCACCCCAAAGCCATGGAGTGGGTCGAGGATTTTCTCAAGTACACGGACAAGAATATCTTGTTTTTCACCGTCGGATTCGTTCACGTTCCCAAGATTCACCAACTGACAAGCCGGTACCCAGGACGGATCAACTTTGAACTATCGGTGATCACGCTCGGTGAGTATCGCCAGCGGCTCATGCCCCATGCACCGGCGGTCAAGCACCTGCTCAAAGTCCTCGATGGTCCAGCTGTATCCTCTGCCAACTTCTACACGTTCGACAAGGGAACCATGGCAGAGGATGCGTTAGCGATTTCCCGCGTGAATCAGAAATGTGTCTTATGGATGGGGTGTCTCACGCCAGTCAAAGGGCTGAAGTCAGAGACAGCCGCGCTGATGCGACAGGGCCGACAGTTCCTTGCCGGCGAAGCGGAACGGATCTACGATGCCGGCCTTCCCAACATGACTACAATCCACACCGAGTCCTACATTACGGCATTTCTCAATAGGAAGCGGATCATTAGTTTGTTTGACGCACTCGAGCTGGAGAAGAAGGACACGGTCGTCATGGCAGCGAGCGTGCACAAAATCCTGACGATCTTTCGAAAACACCGCGCGCGTTTTCTCTACGTTCCCAATGCCACGTTGGGCGGTGACTCGGATTGCACGGTGCTGCTCACGTTCGATGACATTGCGAGACGGCTGACCAACGAAAAATTCATCCATATTCCCAAATGTGTCATGCAGTCCGGACGTGGCCCTGATGCCGACATCGCCGGCGTGACTCTTGAGCAGTTCCTCCGCACCACCGGCGTCAAGGCGAAGGTGCTCCATAAGATCGATACCCGCTTTGCCAACCAGCGGCTGTATCGAAACGGGCACTTAAAGAACTATGTGGAAGACTACGTGAGAAATCCGCTCACTCAATCCTACGAATCGCTTCCCCTTCCTGCGTGATCCATTCAAGCTTGTCGAGCGCTGGCGCTGTGACGAGTGCGTTGACAACCATTACCGGCTCGCCTACAGTAACCCCACCACGGCGATGAATCCTGAGCGGAGGACTCTCCAGTTCTACCAAGCTGATGTGTTCACAAGGGTTCCGTTCGGTGGAAACCCTGTGGCCGTCGTGCCGGACGCAACCGGGCTGACTGACTGGGAACTTCAGCACATCGCCCGGGAAATGAATCTCTCCGAAACCGTGTTCGTGCTTCCGGCTGAAGACCCGGCGGCAACGGTCAAAGTCCGCATCTTCACGCCGACTCAAGAAATCCCGTTTGCGGGCCATCCAGTCCTTGGTGCGTTCTACGTGCTAGGCCAACTGAATCTCCTGCCGTTGAAGGAACCCGTCACGCGCGTCCTCCACGAATGCAATATTGGAGTGTTCCCTGTCGAATTACGTGTCAAGGACGGCGAGATCCTTCGGGTGACCATGAGCCAGCCCAAACCGGAATTCCTTGGCACGGTGGACTCCATCGAAGAGCTCTTCGAAGTTGCGAGTGCGCTCGGCGTCCCGAAGCGCGACATCACGAGCACCCGCTTCCCGATCGAGGTTGTCTCGACAGGGCTGCCGGTCATGATCGTGCCTGTACGAACCCTCACCACTGTCCGGTCCATCACTCCGAACGTGACGGCCATGAATACGCTCTGCGCGCGGTTTGGGGTGAATGGCATCATGGCGTTCACGTCCGTGACGGTCGAAGAACATTCCGACGTCCATACCCGCATGTTTGCTTCACCGATCGGGATTGTGGAAGACCCAGCCACCGGAAGCGCCAGCGGAGCGCTCGGCGCGTATCTGGTCAAAAATGGCGTCGTCGAGGTGGGTCCGACGACAGAGATCATTGCTGAACAGGGGTATGAGGTGGATCGGCCCTCGCGAATCGAGATTCAGGTCGATTCTGACGACGACGCGATCCAAGATGTCAAAGTTGGCGGTCAGGTCGTGATGCTCTTGGAGGGCACGCTGACCTTTTAAAGGCGCGGCCAGAGTTCAAGGCTCGGCCTTCAATGCGGGCAGGACGCAAAAAGCAGGCGCGCAGGCTACTGTGATAGAGTCAACCTCAGGACTCCTAGCGGTGGGTTGAGGACGTAGCGTGAAGGCGGTCGTGTTTCACCAGCATGGGGGGCTAGATCAGCTCCAGTTCGAGGACGTGGCGGCTCCGCAGCTCTCCGCCCAGGATGTCTTGGTGCGCGTCAAGGCCTGCGCGCTGAACCACCTGGATATTTGGATCAGGCAAGGTATCCCGTCCTACCAGCTCGCGTTACCACATATCTCCGGCAGCGATGTCTCCGGTGTCATCGAAAAAGTAGGGAGTGAGGTCGAGGGCGTCCGAGTAGGCGAGCGGGTCTTTATTGCTCCCGGTTTGAGCTGCTGGCGCTGCGCGATGTGCCTGTCAGGGCGTGACAATCAGTGTCTGTCGTATAAGATTCTCGGTGCGCAGGTGAACGGTGGCTATGCCGAGCTCGTCGCGGTGCCTGGCAGGAACGTCCTCCCAATGCCTGGGTCCCTCACCTATGAACAGGCGGCCGCCTTCCCTCTGGTCGCGGTGACGGCTTGGCACATGCTGTTTACCCTGGCTGAACTTCGTCCGGGTGAAGACGTGCTGATTCTAGGAGCAGGGAGCGGGGTAGGGAGCATGGCGGTTCAAATGGCTAAAGTCGCGGGTGCGCGGGTCATCACCACGGTCGGCTCCGACGAGAAAGTTCCCAAGGCTCGCACGATTGGCGCTGATGAAGTGATTAATCATGTGACGGGTGATCTCGGTAAGCAAGTCAGGGCGCTGACCGGAGGGCGTGGGGTGGACGTCGTGATTGAACATATCGGCCCTCAGGTCTGGGATCAGTGCGTGGCAGCGCTATGCAAGGGCGGCCGACTGGTGACCTGTGGTGCGACGACCGGACCAGAAGTGAAGCTGGACATCCGTGCGCTCTTCGTTCGTCAATTGACGATCAAGGGCTCGTATGTGGGCACCCGCGCCGAACTTGTCCGGGCAGCGACGCTCCTGGAAAGTGGCAAGCTGCGCCCGATCGTTGACCGCGTGTTCCCGCTTCGTGAGGCACGGGCTGCACAGGAATGGCTGCTCAGCCGTAAGATCTTCGGGAAAGTGGTGCTCACCGTCGACTGACGGGCACAGGTTCATCTTCAAGAAGAGAGGGCGTATAGATGTCAACACTCACAGAACTCATGCAGAAGGAACTCAAGAAAATCTCCTATAACAGTCCAGTCCGGGACGCAGCTCGACGCATGCGTGATGAGAAAGTTGGGGCGATGTTTGTCGAGCAGAACGGCAATCTCATAGGGATTGTCACGGAAACGGACATTGTTCGCCGGGCCGTTGCGGAGGACAGGAATTTAAGCACGATCACGGCTCAGAGTATCATGACGACACCCATCGCGACCATCGAGTCGTCCCGAACAGTACAAGACGCACACGACATGATGGGGGATCTAGGGATTCGGCATCTAGGCGTGACGCAGCAATCCAAGCTGGTCGGGGTCGTGTCGGTCCGTGACTTGCTGCTCTACTTTAAAAGCGTCTCCGAGCCGAAGATCACGCAAGATTAGCCGTGAACGTCTGTTAGGATTTAGCGGCTTCCTTGACCATGTGCCCGAGTTCGGGAAGGATCAGTTTTTCCATGGCCAGACGTACAGCCCCCTCCGATCCAGGCGTGGAGAGTACAACGCGGCCGCGGTAGATGCCAGCCGTAGCCCGGCTCATGATGGCTGAGGAGCCAATGTCAAGGTAGGTCAGGTAGCGAAAGATCTCTCCAAAGCCATCCAATCGCTTCTCCAGCATGCCATTGACGGCCTCGAAAGTAGAATCCCGTTTGGAGATGCCAGTACCTCCATCAATGATTACCACCTGAATGGCTGGATTGCCCGCCGCCTCTTCGATTTTCGCCCGGATCTCGCCGGGCTCGTCTTTGATCAGGTGATAGGCAGCCACCCCGTGTCCATGTTCCTTGAGCAGGCGCATGATCAGCTGACCGCTCGTGTCGGTCTCAGGCGTACGAGTGTCGCTGCACGTGATGACCATGCAGTCAA
>JBHICF010000010.1:0-21943 GCA_046759485.1 Nitrospiraceae bacterium | reverse complement strand
AAGACGACGGCTGCGTGAGGAGGCGGACTATGGCGACCAGGCAGCCTCCTGTGCTCGCGGAGCGCGCACTCAAGATTATCGAACCCGAACAGGTTGGGGTGCTCGCTCAACGCGCGCAGTGTGAGGTCGCCTCGTCGCCAGTCCAGCATGCTGGAGGCGGCAGAAAGTCGTTGCCGCCTGGGTCGAGTGAGAATGGGCGGAGGGAGATAAAGAAACCGGCGACGGCATGAGGTAGCGCCATGCTGGCTGGAGCAACATCGCCGGAGGAGCGGGGAACCCACCGAGACGATGCTACGCAGGAAAGCTGGAACTGACCAAGGTACCGTGGTCGCCTGCGACCGCGGCCGCGGGAATTCCAGAAGGCTTCCGCGCAGCAGCGTCCGGAAGGGTCGCTCCGTGAGGCGCAGGAGCGCAAGGCAGCATGGCGCTGCAGCCGCCAACTCATTTTGGGGAAGAGAGATAGAGAAGGGAGAGGGGGAGTTGTGAGTATCCTAGTCAATAAATCGACGCGGGTGGTAGTGCAGGGGATTACAGGGAAGGAAGGGTCCTTTCACGCGACGCAGTGTAAGGCCTATGGGACCCAGGTCGTCGCAGGCGTGACGCCCGGGAAGGCTGGCCAGGATGTCGAAGGCATTCCAGTCTTCAACACGGTACGCGAGGCTGTGAAGAAGACACAGTGTGACACGTCGCTCATTTTCGTGCCACCCCCGTTTGCTGCGGACGCGATCCTCGAGGCCGCTGATGCTGGGATTCGGTTGGTCATCTGCGTCACTGAAGGCATCCCGGTCAACGATATGGTCAGGGCGAAGCGCGCCCTGCGGGGGCGAGAAGTCCGGCTGATCGGGCCCAATTGTCCAGGTGTCATCACGGCGGATGAATGTAAAATTGGGATCATGCCGGGATTCATTCACAAGAAGGGCCGGGTGGGCGTGATCTCGCGCAGCGGGACGTTGACCTACGAGGCCGTGAACCAACTCACGAATCTTGGGCTCGGCGAAACGACCTGTATCGGCATCGGCGGGGACCCGATCATCGGCACGGGGTACATCGAGCTGCTGGCGATGTTTGAGAAGGACCCAGAAACCGAAGCGGTCGTCATGATCGGGGAAATCGGTGGCGACGCGGAGGACAAGGCCGCAGCGTTTATCAAGGAGAACATCCGAAAACCGGTGATCGGTTTTATTGCGGGGATTACCGCACCCCCGGGGCGTCGCATGGGGCATGCGGGCGCGATTATCACCGGCGGCAAGGGGACCGCGGCGGAAAAAATGGCCGTGCTGGAGGCAGCGGGCGTGCGGGTCGTCCGGAATCCGGCTGAGATTGGGGCAGCTGCCAAGCTGGCCCTCAGTGGACCTCTCGGCTCTTCCTGATCATCCTGTCTTCGGCCAGCTCAGAAGCCGGGACAAAAGAAAAAGGCCACCTCTGCAGGTGGCCTTTTTTCTTCTTCTCTCCCTCAGAAAGGTGGCTAGGTTCGTCTCAACCGCGCGCGTCCGCCGAGCACTTTTTAGATGCCTGATGCGAGAGTCTCGTCGGGCGGATGGGTAGCCTCGAGCCTGCGCGCGTCCGGCGAGCGCTTTCCGAAGTGCGGGCCGCGCGAGCAGAGGAGGCTACCCACCCGCTCCGAGCACGGTCCGCAATTTCAGGCTGAATCAGTTCTTGCGTGCGCGGTGCGCGAGCGGAGGGACGAATCCAGCCACCCCTTTGTCACGTTCCCATTTCCCACGAAGCCAGGTACTTCTGTTGTTCCTTCGTCAGCGTGTCGATCTTGACGGTCATGCCCGCGAGCTTGAGGCGAGCGATCTCTTTGTCGATGGCCGCTGGCACCGGATAGACTTTTCGCTCTAGCTTCTTGTGATGCTTCGCCAGATACTCGGCCGACAGTGCCTGGTTGGCGAAGCTCATATCCATTACGCTTGAAGGATGCCCCTCGGCCAATGCGAGGTTGACGAGCCGTCCTTCGCCTAGCAGGCTGATCCGCTTGCCATTGCGAAGCAGGTGCTCATCCACGCCAGGCCTGACGGTGCGGTGGGACCGGGTGAGTTTCTTCAGTCCGGGGAGATCGAGCTCGACATTAAAATGGCCAGAATTGCACACGATCGCCCCGTCCTTCATCCGAGCAAAATGTTCCTTGCTGATCACGTGGATGTTGCCGGTCACGGTCACAAAGAAGTCTCCTATGCTTGCCGCCTGGTGCATCGGGATGACCCGGTATCCATCCATCACAGCCTCTAGCGCCTTCACTGGATCCACCTCCGTGACGATGACGTTGGCGCCATGCCCTCTTGCACGCATGGCAACGCCTCGACCGCACCAGCCGTAGCCGGCAACCACCACTGTCGAGCCGGAGATAAGCCGATTCGTCGCGCGAATGATGCCATCCATGGTGCTCTGGCCGGTACCGTACCGATTGTCGAATAAGTGCTTGGTATCAGCATCATTGACCGAGATGACCGGGAATTTGAGGATCCAGCGCTCGGCCATACTCCTCAAACGGATCACGCCCGTGGTTGTCTCTTCAGTCCCCCCGATGACGTACTTGAGCAGGTCTTTTCGCTTCGAGTGTAAGATGGAAACGACGTCTGCTCCGTCGTCCATTGTGATCTGCGGCTGGTGGCCGATTGCCGACTGAATGTGGCGGTAATACGTCTTATGATCCTCACCCTTGATGGCATAGACGGCGATCCCGTCATGTTGGACGAGGGAGGCCGCGACGTCGTCCTGCGTGCTGAGCGGATTGGAGGCACAAAGCCTGACTTCAGCGCCGCCTGCCTGTAAGGTCTTTGCAAGGTTGGCCGTCTCGGTGGTCACATGAAGGCATGCCGTGACTCGTAACCCTCTCAGAGGCCGCTCTTTGGTAAACCGTTTTTTGATCAGCCGAAGCACCGGCATGGTCGCTTCGGCCCATTCGATCTTGAGCCTGCCCTGTGGGGCAAGCTTGATGTCTTTCACGTCGTAATCCACAGATCCTCCTCTCAGTACACGGGGGACAGATGGCCAAATCTGTCCCCCGTGTGTGCGTTCTCGATTGCCGCTCGTAACGATCGGTTAGCGGCCCGCTTCCCTTTTCAGTACCTTCGCCTTGTCCGTCCGTTCCCACGTGAACTCGGGTTCGTTACGCCCAAAGTGTCCATAGGATGCGGTTTTCTTATAAATGGGGCGCCGGAGTTTGAGATAGTCGATGATCCCGCGCGGGGTCATCGGGAAGTGCTTGCGAACGAGTTTGTCGAGCAGATCGGGCGAGACTTTCTCAGTGCCTTTAGTGTCAATAAGGATTGAGACCGGTTCGGGAACGCCGATCGCGTAGGCCAATTGGATCTCGCACTTGTCAGCCAACCCTGCGGCCACAATGTTCTTGGCGATGTACCGTGCCATATAGGACGCGGAACGGTCCACTTTGCTGGGGTCTTTCCCCGAAAAAGCTCCACCACCGTGGCTACCCACACCGCCGTAGGTATCCACAATGATCTTTCTGCCTGTCAGCCCGGTATCGCCCATGGGCCCGCCTGTCACAAATCGTCCGGTTGGGTTGATAAAATATTTCACGCTGACTGGATCAAAAATCTTGTCTGGCATGACCGGTTTGATCACACGCTCGATGATCTCCCGCTCGATCTTCTTGCTACTCACATCGGGGCTGTGCTGGGTCGACACGACGATCGAATCAATGCGAACAGGCCTCCCGTTCCGATACTCGACGGTCACTTGAGATTTGCCGTCTGGACGGACCCAGGGCAGGATACGCTTCTTTCGGACCTCCGCTAGCCGTTTTGTCAGGCGATGGGCCAAGACAATTGGCATGGGCATCAGTTCCGCTGTCTCGTTCGAGGCATACCCGAACATGAGACCTTGATCTCCCGCGCCCCCTGAATCCACCCCCATCGCAATATCCGATGACTGCTGGTGGATGGACGTGAGGACAGAGCAGGTATTGAAGTCAAATCCCCATGTCGCGTCCGCGTAGCCCACCTGCTGGATCGTTTCGCGTATGATGTCAGGAATCTCCACATACGCCTTGGTTGAGATCTCTCCAGCCACGAACGCGATTCCGGTGGTCAGGATTGTCTCGCATGCCACCCTGCAGTTTTTATCCTTGGCAATGATGGCATCGAGGATTCCGTCTGAAATCTGGTCGGCAATCTTGTCAGGATGTCCTTCTGTGACGGACTCGGAGGTAAACAGGAAGTTATGTCGGGTCATTAGCTACCTCAACTGGTGATAGATATAGAGACGGGTGCACTCGGCAGGAACAGTTGAACCAACCGATCGCTTGGGTTGTTTTACATAAACTATAACACGCTGATTTGTCAATGCAAAATCCAAGCAGCACTTGCCGACTCGCTCATGCAACTTGCTTGACAGTACTCAAAGGGCGCTTGTAAGATACTCTGTACTTTCGCGAGCTTGGTTAGCCACTGATGACCCGCGAGTTGATGGGCTGGCTCTGACGCACAAGCTTGCAAAAAATCTCTACAATTTCGAATCCTTGCGCCACCTACTCAGCCAAGGGAATAGCGGTCACGAGAGAAACCGCCTCGAGGCCACACACTCCGTTCTATGGATGGCAAGCCTGACATGGCGGTCGAAAGCCGGACCACCATGCCGTCAAGTCCGGGACTTTGGTGGCAAGAGATCAAGGCCGAACTGGTCGAGTTCTTTGCCTCGATCAAGTTGGCGATGTTCCTCTTTATCGTGCTTGCCATCACGGCGACCATCGGGACGGTCATCCAGCAGGGCGAGCGGCCGGAAGTTTACATCCAGGAATATGGCGAGGATGCCTACCGGTGGTTCGTTCGGCTTGGCTTTACCGATGTGTATCACACCTGGTGGTTCACGAGTCTGTTAGCCTTCCTCTGTATTAACTCCCTGACATGTTTCTACAAGCGGTTCCCGGCGATCTGGCGCTCGATGCGCCAGGACAAGGTCGGGGTCACGCTGCCGTTCATCAAAGGCCTGAAGTACACGGTCGAGCTCCCGGTGCAAGGCTCAAAAGAAGGCGTGGCCGAGGGGATGGTTCAGCTACTCGCCCAGAAGGGGTACCGGGTGCTGGCCAAGAATGATTCCCAGGAAGCGACTCTGTTCGCGACCAAGGGGATCGTGGGACGGGTTGGAGCCCATATGGCACACCTGAGCGCCACCGTCATCGTGCTCGGCGGGCTTATGGGGAGCTACTGGGGTTTTCAAGAATTTGGCGTTTGCCTTGAAGGCATGACGTATCATATTCCCAAAGGCAAGTTCGACCTCCGCGTGGACAAGTTCTGGATTGATTATTATGACAATGGGGCGGTCCAGTCCTACAATAGTACGTTGACCGTCATTGACGACGGTGCCGAAGTGACGTCGAAGACGATTACCGTCAATGACCCGCTCGTATACAAAGGAATTTGGTTCTACCAGTCCAGTTATGGTGATGCGTGGGACCAAATCCTCATGGCCCGGCTCAACGTGAGAGACAAAGAGACTGCTGAAATCGTCCAGACAGTGGACCTCGAATGGCAGAAAGAAAAGCGCCTGGGGGAACTTGGACTCAAGTTGATGCTGACAGACTTCGTGGCTGACTTTGGCTTCAATTCCACGCAGCGGAAGGTGTACTCTAAGACGGTGGAACACACGAATCCGGCTATCCGGTTAGCCTTGACAGAGCAGCAGTCGTTAGAAGCGACTCCCTGGATTTTCTACCATTATCCTGGCTTGTTCGAGATTCCCGGTTCCAAGTATCAATTTGAGCTGGTGGGGTATCAGCCGAAGAAGTTCACAGGCCTCCAGATCACAAAGGACCCCGGCGTGAACATCGTGTGGGTGGGGTCCACGATGATCGTCGTTGGGATCACACTCTCGTCATTCATCTATCACCGCCGTTTGTGGGCCAAGGTGATCCCAAGCCAGGCTGGTGTGACGGTCCATCTCGGAGGGACCTCGCACAAGAGCCAGTTGGATTTTCAGAAAGAGTTTCGCAAGTTGACGGAGCGCATCCAGACGATCAATTCGCAACACAGTCGGACTTGAGTCTTCAGTGCTGAGGGTTCAGTAGGAAGGCAGAACCTTCCTGCAGAAGGCTCCTTCCAACGAGCAAGGAGAACGTTATGATCCGGTCCTTATTTCTCTTTGACATGACTTTTTGGCTCTACCTCTCGGCATTCGTCCTCTACGTGGCCTATGTCTCAGCAAAGCGGCCTCATATGCAGCTTGCGCCAGCTGGCCATCCCGCAGGCACTTTCGGGGAGGATGAACACGGATGGTCGATGCAGATTGGTCAGGTGGCCACCATTGTGACGGTGTTCGGACTCTTGTCGAACACGATGGCGCTACTGACTCGAGCGTACGAACGTATGGAGATTTCTGGCACGTTCGCTCCGTGGTCAAACCAGTTTGAGGCGATGGCGTATGTCTCGTGGGCCATCATTCTCGGATACCTGGTGCTGGAATTCAGGTATCGCATCAAGTCCATCGGCGCGTTCGTGGTCGGAATAGGCTTCATCGCAATGGGAGCGGCTTCGTTGCTGCCCTATCGATACCAGACAGCTGAACCTCTGGTTCCGGCCCTGAACAGCTACTGGATCTACATTCACGTCTCTGTCACCCTCACGAGCTACGCTGCGTTCGCTTTGGCCGGCGGCTTGGGCGTTATGTACCTGGTGAAAGAGCGCGCCGGACGCCGTGGGAGTGAATCGAACTTCCTCTCAGCGCTTCCGGATCTGGAGACGATCGACGAATTGGGCTACAAGTCGATCATGGTGGGCTTCCCCCTCTTGGCTTTTGGGATCATCTTGGGCGCGATGTGGGCGAATTATGCATGGGGTGGTTACTGGAGCTGGGATCCGAAGGAGACCTGGTCGCTCATCGTGTTTCTTATTTACGGAGCGTATATTCATGCAAGGATGACCCGGGGATGGGAAGGCCGCCGCGCGGCCATTTATGCCATATTCGGTTTCCTGATGGTCATCTTCTGCTTCTGGGGCGTGAACTTCCTCCTTTCAGGTCTACATGCCTATGCGTGACCCCGTTGGCAGTGATCGGGGGACTCCACCGTTATGACCGAACAATCGATCACGCAGCCATTGCCAGCTGAGCCCCCTCGGAGAGCGTCGAAGCCTCTCGTATCACTGGCAGCCATGGTTGTTCTGGCGCTGGCGTTCGGGGTCGTCTGGCTGCAGAGCTCAAAATACGAGCCGCTGACGGTAGGAAAGGCTGCCCCAGATTTCGACCTTCCAGACCTGGATGATAACCAGATCCGTTTATCCGATTTCCGAGGGAAGGTTGTCTTTCTCAACTTCTGGGCGACTTGGTGCAAGCCTTGCCGTGAGGAAATGCCGTCGATGGAAGTCCTCTACAAGAACTTCGAGGGAGATGGTCTGGTCGTTCTCGCCGTCAGCATCGATCGGGTGACCACCAAGCAGGACATCCCACCCTTTGTGAAGAGCCTGAATCTGACCTTCCCGGTTCTGATCGACTCCTGGGGACAAACCGACAAGCGTTACAAGCTGATGGGCGTGCCCGAGACCTATATCATTGATCGACACGGCGTGCTGCGAGAGAAAGTCATTGGTCCCCGGGACTGGACTCGATTGGATAACCTACAGGTCGTGACCGGCTTGCTCGAATCGGGAATTCCGTCCCAGGAGGCGACGCTGTCGACCTCATGACGACCCTTACGACAAACCTGGGTGCAGTTCACGCGACCGTGTTGGTTGGCTGTCTCCTCGTGGTCGTGGGTTGCGATGTCGGGTGGACCGAGTCTTCGGGAGGGTCTCAGGAACGGGTGAATACTGCATTCGAGCGTGTTGGACTGAGGGTTGGTGATCCGGCACCCAACTTCAAGCTCTGGGATCTTGATGAAAACACCGTGTCCCTATCACAGTATCGTGGGAAGGTGGTCTTCCTAAATTTCTGGGCGACCTGGTGCCAACCGTGTCGGGTGGAAATGCCCGCGATGGAGAAATTGTATCGAGATTTCCAGCGGAAGGAGTTCGAGGTGCTTGCGGTGTCTACCGATCCACAGGGCGTGGCAGTCACCCGACCCTTCAAGGATTCCTATCAGCTCACGTTTCCCATCCTCCATGACTCGGATTTCCGTGTGGGAGTTTCCTATGGAGCCAGGACCCTGCCCATGACGTTCCTTATTGATCGTCAGGGAGTGATCACTCATCGGATCTTCGGTGCTCGAGATTGGGACAGCCGCGAAGCAAGACAGCTCATCCGTACCATGATCAGCGCAGGAGAAATGCCGAAGTATGATTGATTCGATGCATCAGGTCTCCCTGTTTGCCGCCTTCACGGCGGGGTTTCTCTCCTTCGTGTCTCCTTGTGTCCTGCCCCTGGTCCCTTCATACGTGTCGTACATTAGCGGCTTGACGATTGAGCAGCTTGCAGACTCAGCTGAGCGGCATCGCTACAGGAAGGCCATCGTGACCAATTCCCTCCTGTTTATCGGAGGGTTCTCCGTGGTGTTCATCGCGTTCGGTGCCTCGGCAAGCCTGGTTGGCCAGCTCTTGATCACTTACCAGGAGTATATACGCAAGCTCGGTGGGCTTCTGATTGTCATCTTCGGACTGTATTTGCTGGGCATTGTCAATTTAAGTTTCCTAACTTCGGAAAAACGGCTACACTTTAAGCACCGTCCCGCAGGGTATATCGGGTCGTTTCTTATTGGGATCGCGTTCGCCGCAGGATGGACGCCTTGTGTTGGTCCGGTGCTCGGCACGATTCTTTTGTATGCCAGTACCACGGAAGCATTGGCTGATGGGGTGACGTTGCTGACTGCCTATTCGCTTGGTTTGGGTCTCCCGCTGTTTATCACGGCCTTGGGTGTGGATCGGTTTCTCGCGTACTTTAAACAGGTCCGTTCCTATTTGTGGGGAGTAACGGCTGTGAGCGGAGTATTCCTCGTCATCGTCGGTGCGATGCTCTATGCCAATACATTTACGCTGTTCACGAGTTTCTTAGAACGAAACGGCATTGGTTGGTATCTCGGGCAATAATTCCCTCATCCCCACCTTATGCGCGCACAACCAGAACCGAAATTCTATGACGTGCTCATTGTAGGAATGGGCCCGGCCGGATCGACGGCGGCCTGCCAGCTCAGCCGCGCCGGCCTGTCCGTTCTCGGACTCGACAAACAGTCCCACCCTCGGTACAAGGTCTGTGGCGGCGGACTATCGGTGAGGATCGACCAGCTGCTCGATGCCGATTATAAAGCGGTCATTGAGCACATCATCTATGGAGTCCAGTTCACGTACAAGGGAGAGGAATCGTTCTTCATCGAGTCGCCCAAGCCGATCGCCTACATGGTGATGCGAGACCGCTTCGACAATGTGCTGGTCGAAAAAGCCCGGCAAGCTGGGACTGAAATCCATGAAGATGAGCAAGCCGTTGAATTCCTGCAGTTGCCAGAAGGCGTGGAGGTCATCACGGACAAGGGACGCTACCGAACGAAGGTCCTGATTGGCGCCGACGGGGCCAACAGTACGGTGGCTCAACGGTTGTTCCCCAAGCGGCGGCTTCACCGGATGCCAACGCTGGAGAGCGAAATCGGGATCGGAGGGGCTCCGGTGTACCCGGGTGAAGGCAAAGTGCTGATCGACCTTGGCGCGACCTCACGCGGGTATGCGTGGATTTTTCCCAAGAAGGAGCGGCTGTCGATCGGTGTCGCGGAGTTCCGAGGACGGCCAGCGAGCCCCAAGGGGATCTTTAACCAGTTTGTCCGTGACGAGAAAGGGTTGGCTAGCCTATCGGTACCCCCGCCGAGTGGACATCCCCTCCCCCTGTCCAGCACAAGCAGGTTCAGGCTCGGTGACGGCCTCGTACATCATCAGGCGTTGCTGGTCGGGGATGCGGGGCACCTTGTGGATCCATTGTTCGGGGAAGGAATCTACTATGCCGTACGCTCAGGGCAGATGGCAGCCGCGAGCATTCTCGAGATGTTTCATGATCGACGCCGCACGTTAATGGAGTACGAGCTCGCGGTTGCACGGGAGATCTATCCGGAGTTTCGCATTGCCTCCAGAGTCGCGAGCATTGTGTATACCGTCCCTCGTCTCTGCCATCGCCTCATGAATCGGTATCAGGAGGTGATCAACCTCTACTACGAGGTACTCCGAGGCCGGGAGACCTACCAGACCTTCTTCCAGAAGGCCAAAGGCGTCGTCAAGGCTTCCCTCCGCGAATTACTAGAAGAGTCGCTTCCGCGCCTCTGACGGTCGGCTTCCACATCACATAATCGGGTCGCGAAATGGCGTGACTGAGTTGAGAGGGGTAACGCCGGAGGGGCGTGGTGCGCCGAATATTCAACACCACGTGTCGAGGCGACAGATGGCGATCTGCGGGGGAGCGGACTGAGCGGCAGGGCTTAGACGAGTCGTCCGCTGCAGGGTGCTCTGGCCGTTCGTATGGATCTCCAGCGGACTGTCTGCCCGAGAGACGAGGCTGGTGGAGGGGCGCACGCCAGGTGTCGCTGCAGCAAAGGTCTCAGGCACCAAGGGCAATTCGGCACTCAGCTTGGCAAGCAGTTTCCGGCTCTTCTTGCGATATTTGTGGTTGGGATATTCTTGGGCAAAGAGGACGAGTTTCTCTCGTGCCCAGTCCTCGGCTCCCAATTCGTGATAGGTGAGCGCAAGGTAATACAGGGAGTCTGACGCCACGGGTTGCTCGGGATATTGCGCTAAGATTGCTTCGAAACGATGGGCAGCTGCTAGGTAGGCTTCCCTGCGATAATAGAACTCGCCCACGAGGAAGTAACGCTGGGCGATAAGGTTGTTACACTCGCGGACCTTGGTCGCAACCTGCACTTCGTATCGGCTCCCGGGATAGTCTGTTCTCAGCTTTTCGAAGGCATCCAGAGCCTCGTACACGGGGCTGAGATCACGATCGACAGTTTTAACCATCTTAAAGTGGCTCTCCCCGAGCTTGTATTGCGCGTAGGGGGCGAGGGTGTGGACTCGGTGCAGGTCAAGGAAATGTTGGTACTCGACGATCGCCTCAGGATAATTCCCCCGTTCGAAAAACGACTCCGCACGCTTCATAATCACATGCGGGTCATAGTTCTTCTCGATACTATCCCCGACGAAGATTTGCTCATCCGTGTTACCCAAGGGCTGGCCCGACTGGGTTGAGGGATCTGGAGTACTCGAGCATCCGAGGAGGAGAGAGAGGGCACCTACGGCGGAGAGGAAAAAGATCCCCTTCCTAGGGAGAATACCGAGGATACCAATCTTACGTGTCTTACGTGAGCTCGCCACTGTGCCTCCACCGTAGCAAACCCCCCCTGCAATTGCAAGCTAAGCTGGTGACTTGACGCTTAGGGGGCTGGCACCTATAATCCCCCCGCGATTGTCGAAGTCGTCGTGCCTCAGCCGGTCATCTCTCCCGTATCTGAATAGGGTGACAGAGCAGGAGCATCATGCCTCGTAGTAGGATCGTCGGAACCGGCGCTGCCCTTCCTGCAAGGTCAGTGGACAACGACGAAGTCTGCCAGTCCCTACGCCTGGACGCTGAGGCCATTTTCCGGAGATCGGGCATTCGATCCCGGCGCTGGGCTGGCGATGAGGAGGCGGCATCGGACTTCGCTGAACGGGCTGCGCGCCAGGCGCTCGACGCTGCCGGCATCTCCGCGTCCTCAGTAGACGCCATCCTCGTCTCGACCACCTCATCGGACATGGTCATCCCCTCGACGGCCTGTCTCGTGCAAAACCGCTTGGGCGCCCACCGTGCAGCGGCCTTCGATGTGGCTGCCTCCTGCTCGGGGTTCCTCTACGGGTTGTCGATGGCGGACGCTCTCGTTCGGAGCGGGCAGTACGCTCGCTGTCTCGTGGTGGCAGCGGAGATCAAGTCCAAATTTCTCGACCTCGGGGACGAATCCACCGCCATCCTTTTTGCAGACGGCGCAGGCGCGGCCCTCGTGGTAGATGTAGATGAGAGGCAAGCAGGCGACAGGATAGATGGCATTCTGGGGATCCGACTGTATGCGGATGGATCGAGGCATGACCTGATTTCCCTGCCGGCCGGGGGATCTAAACGACCCGCGACACAGGAATCAGTTCGGGAGCGTCAGCACACGATTCGGATTCAGGGCCCCCCACTGTACCGCGTAGCGGTGAAGCGATTGGGTGAGGCGGTCGCGGCGCTTCTCAAAGAGTTTGGGTGCCGAGTCGAGGATGTGCAGCGTATCGTCTTCCATCAAGCGAATGGCCGACTGATCAGAGCACTCGGCGAGCGGTTGGGAATTCCCCCCGACCGCATCTACTCCGTGATCGAGCGTTTCGGCAATACCTCATCAGCTTCCCTACCGATTGCGTTAGACTCTGCGGTGCGGGAACGACAGATTGTCCCCGGTGATCTGGTGTTACTTGGGACGTTCGGTGGGGGGCTCACGTGGGCAACCGCGCTCGTTCGCTGGTCGTAAAGGACATCATAATTAACACCGGCTTTAAGGTTTCGTAACACAACGGTAATGAGACGCGTCTAGTCTTCATTGATGTACAGAGCAGGGTCTCGCCGCAACGGGGTGGCGGGCATTCGTGATGATTGTGAGGGAGCGGGCACGACCATGTTTCGATTGATTCCTCGAGAAGTTGCGTTTTTTGAATTGTTTCAGAAAGCGGCGCACAACATGATTGAAGGCTGTCGGCTGCTCAAGATTATGATGGAGGATCTTCAGGATCCGCTGGAACAGGCCCGGCGAATTAAGGAGGTCGAACATATTGGTGACGGAATTACCCACGACATTGCGCGCAAGCTGAACCAGACGTTTATCACCCCAATCGACCGGGAAGATATCCATGATTTGGCAAGTGCGATTGACGACGTATTAGATATGGCGGAAGCGGTCGCAGACCGATTTGTGGTCTTCAAAGTCGCGAAGCCAACGGGGCCGGCCATCAAGCTCGCACGGATCTTGTACGACGCGTCGGTGGAGGTAGGGGCCGGCATCGATCAGCTGGGGCGCAGTCATGCCGATGTGACGCAGTATTGCGTGAAAGTGAACAGTCTTGAGAATGAAGCGGATCGTGTCACTCGAGATGCCATTTCCGCGTTGTTCGAGGAGGAAAAAGACCCCATTGCCGTGATCAAGTGGAAAGAGATCTATGAGAATTTTGAGGACGGTACCGACCGCTGCGAGGATGTCGCGAACATCCTCGAACGTATCGCCTTGAAGCACATCTGAAGGCCTGAATCATGACCCGCGACACATGAAACGTATCCTGGCGAGGCTGAGGGATGACGCATTCGTCTCAGTCCTCAAACCCCGACCCTCAGTCGTGAATGACTCATTCCGCACTCCACATGACCCGTCATCGCTAAACAAGGATGCCTGATCTCAGTGGCATGCTAGTCTTGGTCGTCGTGCTGGCTCTGCTGTTTGATTTTTCGAACGGCTGGCATGACAGCGCGAACGCTATCGCGACGGTTGTATCGACGCGGGTCCTCGGCCCGCTCGCTGCTGTGCTGCTGGCCGCCGTGTTGAACGTTGCCGGGGCCTTCATGTCCACGGCGGTTGCGAAGATGGTCGGCAAAGGCATCGTTGATCCCGGCGCGATCACCCAGGCGGTGGTGGCTTCGGCCCTGGGCGGGGCCATTCTCTGGAATCTGTTCACCCTTTCGTTGGGCCTTCCGTCCAGTTCATCCCATGCCTTGATAGGTGGATTACTCGGCGCCAGCCTGATACACGGTGGCCTGGAGGTCGTCAAGCTCTCAGGGCTTCGAAAAGTTCTTGAAGCGATGGTGGTGTCTCCGCTCTTCGGATTCCTAATGGCCTTTTCTTTGATGGTGATCCTCTATCGGATCTTCTTCCGCACCTATCGTGGGACTGCCACGCGTTTATTCAGCCGCCTCCAGCTCGTCTCAGCAAGCTTTATGGCATTGAGCCACGGCGCCAATGATGCCCAAAAGGCCATGGGCATTATCACACTGGCCCTTCTCTCGGCGGGGCTCATTACCACAGCGGAAGTCCCAACATGGGTGATCGTGTCGTGTGCGCTCGCCATGGGACTCGGGACGGCAATGGGCGGGTGGAAAATCATCCGCACGTTGGGCATGCGGGTAGCGAAGTTGGAGCCGGTGCACGGCTTTGCGGCAGAGACCGGAGCGGCGGCGGTGCTGATGACCACGGCCTACGTAGGTCTACCGGTCAGTACGACGCACACGATTACGTCCTCGATCATGGGTGTGGGAGCCGTGAGGCGACTTTCTGCGGTCCGATGGGGTGTCACGGCCCGCATTCTCTATGCCTGGATTTTCACGCTGCCAGGTGCCGCCCTGCTCGCTGCCTGTCTGTATCTATTGTTCCCCTCTTCCACGTAACGGTCGGTTTTCCAGAGTGCCGCCGTCGCAGCGCGACGCCAATCTGATCATGCAAGGAATGGTATGCGGTGGTGAGATGGCGGGCTACGCGCCGGCAGGGAGCCTTTCGAGGAGCGGGAGCCTGACAACGAACCGGCTCCCGCGAGGGCGATTCGCTTCCACCCACACCTGGCCATCATGCCCCTCGACGATGTGCTTGACGATAGAGAGGCCTAAGCCCGTCCCTCCCAGCTCCCGAGAGCGTGCCTTGTCCACACGGTAGAACCGTTCGAAGATCCGAGGGCGGTCCGCCTCAGGGATGCCGATTCCCGTGTCAGCCACGGCGAGCTCCACGTAGGCATGGTCGCCCTCTCCGGTCCTTCGGCCTTCAATGCGTATGGTGCCATTCGACGGCGTGTACTTCACGGCGTTGTCCAGGAGGTTGGTGAGGACCTGGCCGAGTCGTTCTTCGTCACCCGGCACGGGAGGTAGGTCTGCCGGCAGGAGGACGGTCAGGGAATGGCCGTGTTTATCGGCTAGAGGCTTGATCACCGACACGACCCGTTCAACCAGGGCATGCAGGTCAACAGGAAGCCGCGCCAGCATCACTTCGCCAGACTCTATTTTGGAGAGTTGGAGCAGGTCATTCAGAATGAAGTTGAGCCGGTCACTTTGCTTCAAAATGATGTTGAGAAATTGTTCCGCATCCCGGGGGTTGTCTTTAGCGCCATCGAGGAGCGCTTCGACATAACCCTTGATGGAAGTCAGCGGAGTACGGAGTTCATGCGATACATTGGCGACGAAATCCTTCCGGATCTTCTCGAGCTTGCGGAGTGTGGTGATGTCGTGAAAGACAAGCACAGCGCAGGGCTCGTTCTCACGTTGAAACGCCGCCACGGAGGCCACCACTCGCAGCGTATGGCCGCTCGGGGCGATCGTGATCTCACCACTGTCGTGATGGCGGCTTTCCAACGTACGCTTGACCAATTCATTCAGGTCATGATGTCGGATCACGTCGCTGTGGGCACGTCCTCTCGCCTCCGATTCTTTCACCATGAACATCTGTTCGAGAGCGGGGTTGATGCGCAGGATTCGGCCGCGGCAATCGAGAACCATCACACCTTCGACCATGGAACTCAGCATGGCGAGCAGTTGTGCCCGGTCCTCTGAGACCTCTTGAATCTTTGTTTCAAGTTGTTCCGCCATTTGGTTCAGCGTCGAAGCTAGCACCCCCACCTCATCGCGCGCGGTGGTTCGGACGCGTTCTCCCAAGGCGCCTCCAGCCAGCCGTCGGGCAACTGCGACCATTCTCGACAGGGGCAGGGTAATTTCCCTGGCGAGTAGGATCCCCAGAGCCATCGAGACCATCAGGGCTACGCCAAAGGCGATGCCCAACGCGCGTTTGAACTCGCGGGTACGGCTTTCGAGCGTTGTCAACGGCAAGGCCAGGCGAACGACCGTGGTCGGCGAAGAGTCGGCTGGGACGAGCGTCCGCGCAAAGTAGAACAGCTGCTGCCCGATGGTGTCGCTTGTTCTGATGTTGACGCCATATCCCTCCGCCAACGCCTGCTGCACTTCAGGGCGCGTGAGATGGTTCTCCATCGTGGGCACCGCATGGTCAGGTACAGCACTGTCCGCCAGAACGGTTCCGTCTGCGCCGATCACCGTGACCCGGACGCGGGCCTGAAGGCCTAGTTCACGGACCGCGGGCTGGAGTGTTGCGAATAGGTCGGGTCTTTTCAAGGTCGTCTGTCCGAGCAGCGGGCCTAACGACTGCGCCGCGAGGCTGGAGCGAGCCGCGAGGGATTCCTCCGCGCGGGCCAACTCGAGCTGTTCGATCGACCCCAGCATCAACCAACCAGCGACACCCAATCCTAGCGTCAGGGCGAGGAGTGCGCTCAGCGCGACTTTCCAGCGGATGGAGATTGACATGGAAACGTGAGCCCTCAGGATTTCTCAGGCTCCTTCAGCTTGTATCCCAACGATTTGACCGACACGATCGCACTGCCCAGGAGGGAAATTTTTTGTTTCAACCGACGCACGTGAACATCAACCGTGCGGGTTGTACCATAGTAGTCGTATCCCCAGACGGCATTGAGGAGGGCGTCTCTGGTTAGGACCCGACCGGGATTCTGAAGCAGGTGCTCAAGGAGGCCGAATTCTTTGGCGGTGAGTACTATCTCGCGGCCGTCGGTTTTGACCTCATGCCGACTGGGATCCAGAACCAGCTGCCCGTAGGTGTAGGATGCGGGCGGCGACTCCTCGCTGCGTTCAAGCCTGCGGAACAGCGCCTTCACGCGAGCAGTAAGTGCCCTCGGGCTGAATGGTTTGGTCACGTAATCGTCTGCGCCCAGTTCCAGGCCAACGACGGTGTCCGACTCCTCGACCTTGGCGGTCAGCATGATGATAGGGGTTGCTGCGGTGTCCCGATGGGCTCGAAGGCGTTTGCACACTTCGAGGCCGTCTAACTCGGGTAACATGAGATCGAGGATGATGAGGTCAGGCTGTTCGGATTGGGCCAGCTTCAGTCCCTCTAGGCCGGTCTTGGCAGTCCTGGTCCGCAATCCTTCCTGCTCGAGATATCGCTTAACGAGTTGTAGAATGTCGTCATCGTCCTCGATGACCAGAATCTTTTTTGCACTCGACTGACCCATGGTTACACGTCAGCGTAAAGCGAGGGGAGGAGGGTGTCAAGGGGCGCGCAGTCTCAGAGGGCCTATTCATGCCAAATCGGTTGACGGAAAGGCCTCCGCTGACGTATGGTGATGCGCACGACTAAAGAAGGGCCCGAGCGTTCCTCCTGCGGGAGTGAGAATCCTGGGGGGAAGAAGTGACAGTGAAGTGACAGTAAAAGGATGCACACCCCGATGAAAATCTACTTAGCCAATCCTCGAGGATTCTGCGCAGGAGTGGACCGCGCCATCGAAATTGTGGAGCTGTCCTTAAAGGCCTATGGCGCTCCCATTTATGTCCGCCACGAAATTGTTCATAGCCGCCACGTCGTGAACTCCTTGCGCCAGAAGGGCGCCGTGTTTGTGGAAGAATTGAATGAGGTGCCGGATGGCGCGATTGTGATTTTCAGCGCGCATGGAGTGGCGAAGGAGGTCTGGGAAGAAGGCAAGCACCGCCAGTTGAAGATCATCGACGCGACCTGCCCGCTCGTCATCAAAGTACATAATGAAGTGAACCGTGACTACACACAGGGCTTTGAACTCATCCTCATCGGGCACGCTGGCCATCCTGAAGTGATCGGCACGTTGGGGCAGGTCCCGGACAAATTCCACCTGGTGTCCTCGGTCAAGGATGTTGAGATGCTCGAAGTGGAGAACACGACACACCTTTCATATGTCACGCAAACGACCCTGAGCGTGGATGAGTGCCGTGACATCGTCGCGGCGTTGAATCAACGTTTCCCGGGCATCAAGGGACCGCACCAGGAAGACATCTGCTATGCCACTCAGAACCGCCAGAATGCCGTCAAGGAATTGGCCAGCTTGGTCGATGTCATTTTGGTGATCGGGTCACCCAACAGCTCAAATTCGAACCGGCTACGCGAACTCGCCGAGCATTGCGGGATTCGTTCCTATCTTATTGATTCCTCCGCTGATATCAATTCCGAGTGGGTCCGGAATGCGAGGGCCGTGGGCATTACCGCGGGCGCATCCGCTCCGGAAGTGTTGGTCGCTGAAGTCGTCGACTACCTGAAACAGTATGGACCTGTGGAGGTCGAAGAGCTGACCGTCATTGAGGAAGATGTTGAGTTCCTCCTGCCGAAAGAATTGGTCAGTATCCAGTCCTCCACCAGAGGGTCGTCCTTATAACAACGAACCTGCCTTAGCTGTCCTCCGCACCTCGATCCCAGCAGACTATCTGGTCGCTAGATGTTGTAGGGTGAGCGTACCTAGCCCTCAGCATCCTGTGTTTTCTTTTGATTTTTACTGAGGCCTATGCTACAAGTGCCGCGACCTTATATACCGTGGCCATGGCGTATCACCACGTAGGGTTGGAGGAGACGCATGCACTTGAAGTCCTTGGAACTGACGGGGTTTAAGTCGTTCACGGAAGCGAAGATTGAATTCCCCCCGGGGATTACGACCGTGGTGGGGCCCAACGGGACCGGAAAGAGCAATGTGGTGGATGCCATGCTATGGGTGCTTGGGGAACAGAGCACCAAAACACTCCGCAGCGAGCGTATGGAGGATGTCATTTTCAACGGGACTGAGGCTCGCAAACCACTCGGCATGGTCGAGGTCTCCCTCGTCGTGAGTGGTCTGGTCAGTGAACAGCTCGCCACGATCCCTTCCCTCCCCCCACAGCTCAGCGAATGCTACGAGGTGATGATTACCCGTCGATTGTACCGCAATGGCGAGAGCGAATATCTGATTAATAAAGCGCTTTGTCGGTTGAAAGATATTCGGAGTTTGTTCCTGGATACCCGAGCAGGGTCGAAGGGACACACCGTCATTGAGCAAGGCCGCATTGAGCAGATCCTGAATGCTTCGCCCCAGGACCGACGAGAGCTCATCGAGGAGACGGCAGGCATTGTTCGCTATAAGAAGCAGAAAGCGGAGGCCCTCCGGAAGCTGGAGTCGACCAACCAGAACTTACTCAGGGTTCGCGACATCATCTCTGAGGTTCGGCAGCGATTGAATGGCCTTGAGCGGCAAGAGCGCCAGGCCCGTAGTTACAAGAAGCTTCAGGATCAGGCGAGAGGGATCGAGATCCGTCTGTTGGTTCGGGATTATCGGGAGCTGCTTGCTGGTCAGGCGCAGGTTGATTCACAATCGGCGGCCCTGGATGCGGAAGAGTCCGCCCGGACGGCAGATGAGGCACGTCTCACCTGCGAGCTTGAGGATGTGAAGCTCAGGTTGCGGACCGGCGAAGAGGCCCTCAATGTTCTTCGAGAGCAGTTGGCCCTGGTGGAACGGCAGCAGACGCAGGCGTTGACAATTAGCGAAGTGGAACGGAACCGCCTGGGAATTCTGGAACAGCAGAGAAGTCAGGCGCTTCAGGAGCTGACTCGCCTGGGTTCAGAAGAACAGCGGGTTGACGCCGAGATGGCCGAGCTTCGACTCCTGTCGTCTCAGGCGCAGGAGGCGCTCAGCGAACGTACGCGAGGGCTGACTGAGTTGGAGGAGGGCGAGCAGGCGTTGGCGCGGCGACGGGCTGGCTCTGTAGAACGGGTAGAGCAGTCGCGGCGAACGGTACTGGATGTCACGGTGCAAGCCACCAGCGGGGAGAATGTGATTACCCAGTTGGCCCAGCAGCTGGAGGATATCCGGCGGCGACTCACGCGTCTTGCTGGCGAGCGGGCCGCCGTCGAGGCCGAACGGGCTGCAGTGCATGAGCGACTCCAAGAATTCACCCGGACCCGAGAGGACGTGGAAGGGTATCTGCGAGAGCGGCAGCGTGAGCGGGAGGCGGCTAAGCAGTCGACCCAGCAATTGGAGGCTCAGCTCCGTCAGGCTGAGCAACAAGTCAATCGCCAGCAGGAGGAACTCGCTTCCGCCGAATCACGGGTACGTGCCCTCCAGGGGATCGTCCGCGAAGAGATGGGCTACGGCCGTGCAGGCCAGGAAGATTCGACGTCGCTGCGTGCTGCCTGCGCGGGTGTCCGAGAGGCGGTAGCCGAGTGGTTGGAGGTGCCGCCACAGTTTGAACGCGCGATCGAGGCAGTGCTCGGCGAGCGGGCGCGTGCATGGTTAGTGGAAGCTCCGGACCACGCGAAGGAGGCAGTGACCTTTCTCAAGGAGAAGAAACTGGGTCGTGGGGCGTTCGTGCCGACACAACTGCGCCAATCCCCTGAGACCCTCGTCCAAGAGAGCGCCAGTTGGTGGTCTACCGTCACAAGCGACCGAGGAGTCCTCGGAAAGGCGCTGGATCTTGTGAGCGCCCCTTCGAAGTCTCGAGATGCTCTGGTCCTGTTGCTGAACGGTGTCATCATCGTCGATACGCTGGACACGGCGATTCGGTTATGGCGCCAGGGAGAATGGCCAGCGACTCAGGGACCCACATTCGTGACTGTAGATGGAGAGGTCCTGGATGGCTCAGGCGTCCTGACGGGAGGGACAACCGGCGGCCCAATCCAGCGTCGCCGTGAGATCCAGGAGCTGGATGGCAAGTGGGCGACCCTTTCGGCGGCAGTGGATGAATGCCGACAGGACTGTGAACGGCTGGGAAGGGAACTGCAATCAGCCAGAGCGGAAGAGCAGCGCCTCGATGCTGAAGTCCGTGAGACCGAACTGCGGCAGCTTGCACTTGCCAAGGATGAGGCGAGTTTCAAGGATAGCTTGGATGGGTTGGACCGCCGCATCGAGACCTTTCGAGCTGAAGGTGCGGCTGACGAGGAGGAACGGACACGCTTAGAAAGTGAAATTCGATCGAGTCGTGAGCGACTCACTCAAATGGAGCAAGACCGGGATGCGCAGGATAAGAGACTCGGCGAACTGAATCGAGAAGTGCAAGGGATGGAGGATGAGTCGATCACGCTGCAACAGGAACTCACGGAGTCGCGTCTTGCGATGGAGGCGCTTCGAGCACGGCGCGAACACCTCGAAGCGGACCTCTCACGACTCAGCAAAGAGCAGGATGAACGTGGGGTTCGTGAAGATGAGCTGAATCAGCAAATCAACGCGTTGCTCGTGTCGACGCAGCAGAGTCAAGCTGAGCGGGAGCGAAACGAGAAATTGATCCAGGAGTTTGACCTTCGAGCAGGCGAGGTGCGTCGGAAGCTTGTCGCCGCTCAGGAGGTCCAATCACAAGATATGTTGGCAAGTCGGCAACTCGATGATGACTTGGCTGGCGCCCGGGACCGGTTAGCACGGAGTCGCCAGGCCCGCACAGGCCTGGAGGTGCGGCGAGCTGAGATCAAAACCAAGCTCTCCACATTGGAGGAGTCACTGGTCGGTACGTATCAACTATCCGTGTCCGACGCACTCGCGCAAGAACGAGACTGGCAGGATGAGGAGACGGCCCAGGGAGGCCCAGGAACGGAGTCGGTGGATGCGCGGGAGGCTTCGCCGACCCTTCGCGAAGAGTTGCAGAAAATCCGCGATCGACTCCAGCGGATGGGTCCCATCAACCTCGCTGCGATCGACGAGTATCAAGAACAGGAGGAACGGCATCGGTTCCTTGTGGCTCAGGAGGAGGATCTGGTCAAGTCAGTCCAGTCCCTGAAGGAAATCATCAGCAAGATCAATCGCACAACGAAACGTATGTTTATGGAGACCTTCACTGAACTGCAACAAAAATTCAGCGAGGTTTTTAGTCAATTTTTCACTGGTGGGCGAGCTGAGCTCATCCTGACGGACCCCCGGGAGAGTGAAGAGGGAGGACCGAGTGGCAGCGATGAGCCAGGAGTGGAGATCGTCGCTCAGCCTCCGGGGAAACGTCTAAAGAGTATCTCCATGCTCTCGGGCGGCGAGAAAACCTTGACAGCGATGGCTCTCCTCTTTGCCAGTTTTCTCATCCGTCCCACGCCGTTCTGTATTCTCGACGAGATTGACGCTCCGCTCGATGAGGAAAACATCGGCCGATTCGTAGACGTCCTGCAGCAACTAGCCGAACGCGCTCAGTTCATCGTGGTCACCCACAACAAACGCACAATGGGAGTCGCCGACTCGCTCTTTGGCGTCACGATGGAAGAGCCGGGCGTCTCCAAGCTTGTCTCAGT
>JBHICF010000009.1:0-22146 GCA_046759485.1 Nitrospiraceae bacterium | reverse complement strand
GGATCAACACGCCGTGGACACCCGCTGATTCGGCGGTTCTAAGCACCGCGCCCAAGTTACGCGGATCTTCAACCCCGTCAAGAATCACGAGGAAGGGGGCTTCACCCCGATCGCGTGCCGACTTGAGTATCTCCTCGACCTCAGCGTACTGCTTAACCGCAGCCAGCCCGATGACCCCCTGGTGCTTCCCATGAGGAACGAGCCGGTCGAAGACCGCGTGAGGCTCAAGGTGCACGGGTACCTGGGCCGCCCGAGCCAGTCTGACGATGTCTGCAAATTGACGATCCTGCCGAAGCACAAGCAGCTTCTGCAGCGGCCGCGTTCCTGATCGCAACGCCTCGCGGACCGCATGAAGGCCATAGAGGACTTCGGACGTCTCATCGTTTCCAGCGGCTGGTGCCATCAGGCCGATCCTCGATCGTAATGCCATAAGACGCGAGTTCATCTCGAATCTCGTCCGCCTTCCGAAAGTTCTTCGTTCTCCGGGCGTCGTTGCGTTCCTGCAGTTTCTTCTCGATCTCGTGATCAGTGAGGATGCGTTGTTTCGCACCGTCCGTCGTGGCAATACCTTGCCCCCGGACGGACAGAGTTTCCCGAGCCGGGCCCCTGGGTGAGCCGAATTCCCAATCACGCCATGAAAACTGAAACAGTCCGAGCACCTGACCAAACGAGCGGAACGCCTCACGTGCTTCTTTGCATGCCCGTGCGGACAATCCGCTTTCGAGCAGCTTGTTGACCTCCCCCCGCAGTTGCTGGAATTGCGCGATGGTGGCTGGCGTGTTGAAATCATCATCCATCGCGCGACGAAACGCATCACCGAGGCTAGCCACCTCATCTTTCAACACAGCATCACCCGAGTTCTTGCTGCCAGATGGTTCATCGAGCCGCTGGAACAAGCCGTAGAGACCATCAAGCGTCCGCTTGGCTTCCCGCAGGCTGTGATCTGAAAAGTCTAATGGACTTCTGTAGTGCGTGGCCAAGAGGAGGTAGCGCAACGACTCGGCTGTCACGCGCTCTCCATATCCCGACTTCTCGAAGATCTCCCGAATGGTAAAGAAGTTCCCCAACGACTTCGACATCTTTTCTTGGTTGTGCTGCACGAACCCGTTATGCACCCAGTACCGGGCGAACTCTTTGCCCGTCGCCGCACAGGACTGCGCGATCTCATTTTCGTGATGAGGGAAAATCAGATCCATCCCTCCTCCATGAATATCGAACGTCTCGCCAAGGTGGTGCATAGACATGGCCGAGCACTCGATGTGCCATCCAGGGCGCCCTGGCCCCCACGGGCTGTCCCAGGCCGGCTCGCCAGCCTTGGAGGCTTTCCAGAGGGCAAAATCCATAGGATTCCGTTTCCGTTCGTCCACCTCAACGCGCGCCCCTGCCAAGAGATCGTCAGCCTTTCGTTTCGAGAGTCGGCCATACCCAGGATCGGTTCCTGTCTCGAAGTACACGTCCCCGTCTATTCGATAGGCATGCCGCCCATCCACCAGCTTCTGGATGAGCTGGATGATCTCAGGGAAATGCTCGGTTGCTTTGGGCTCAACATCCGCGGGAGCAATTCCGAGCCGAGCCATATCTCGCCGGTATGTGTGCAGGTAGCGTGTGACGATTTCGGTCCAGGGAATGTTCTCTTGAGTCGCACGAGCGAGAATCTTGTCGTCCACGTCGGTGAAGTTCTTCACGAAGGTGACGGCATACCCGCTAAACCCTAAGTACCTTCGAATGATGTCATAGACGAGCGCGCTCCGAGCGTGGCCCAGATGAGCCTCGTCATACACCGTGATCCCACAGACGTACATCCTGACAGTGCCCGGGACGAGGGGTGTGAAGGGTTCCTTGGCCCCGGTCATGGTGTTGTAAATCTTCAGCATCTCAGGGCCACGCAATTACCTGTGCCGCTTGACCGCTCGGACTCGCCCCTGGCGGCGATTTGCGATCATGGGCTCCCATTCTCGAAGCTGGTCGATGACGGCGTAATGGGTCACATCGAGATGGATCGGGGTCATCGAGACCTTGCCCCGTCGGAGGGCCTCATAGTCTGAGTCTTTCCGACGCTGCCACGCCACGCGGGTGCCCGCAATCCAGTAGTATTTCCGTCCACGAGGGTCTACCTTCTCGACGATCGGATCATCGAACCGACGGCGGCTCAGCGAGGTCACCTTGACTCCCGTGATAGAGGACAACGGGCGATCAGGCACGTTAACATTCAGCAGGGTTTCCTGGGGTAGTCCGTATCGGAGCACCGTCCTGGCGATGCGCACGGCGTAGAGGGCTCCGACCTGAAACCGAAAGCTGCGCTCGCCTTCCTGGGACACGGCAATCGAGGTGATCCCCATGATGGTTCCTTCCAACGCCGCGGAGACGGTCCCCGAATACGTCACGTCATCGCCGAGGTTGACACCGCGGTTGATGCCCGAGACCACAAGCGCGGGACGCCCGCGCAACACGCGCTTCAGGGCCAAGCTGACACAGTCCGTCGGCGTCCCGTTGATCGTGTAGACTTGCTTCCCCACACGGCTGATTCGGAGCGGTTTGTGAAGGGTCATGGCGTGGCCGACCGCCGTCCGCTCTCGGTCTGGCGCGACCACCCAGACGTCTCCCAACACTTTCATCGCGCGCGCCAGGGCGTGTAGCCCGGGGGAAGCAATTCCATCATCATTGGTTACTAAGATCTTCATCGCCAGCCGGAATAAAAAAAGCTGCACGCAGCAGCTTTACCTCACGCCCTCCACTGAATCCAACTGAAGCCCGACACGTTCACAGTCACCGACAGCAAACCGTCCGGGCATAAACGGCTGATGGTCGGGGCGAGCCGATTTGAACGGCCGACCTCTCGCACCCCAAGCGAGTGCGCTACCAGGCTGCGCTACGCCCCGACCCAGCCCCCTTCTCCGTCAGGAGATCCCACAAGCCTCCATCTCGTTGCATTGGAGTCTCCCGGCCTCATGAACGCCAGGATGGCTAATCGTATGATTCGAGGATTCTCAGGACCCCGCGGAGGTCATTCTGCACGCGCTTCGTGAGGTCACGCGGGTTCCGGTTCTTGGCCTTGGATCGGCCACGTTTGGTCCAGACTCTCTGCACACCAGCGATGGTATACCCCTCCTCGTAGAGCATGCGCTTGATCTCCAGCACCGTTTCAATGTCCCGCCGGAGATAGACCCGCTGGTTCCCACGATTCTTCTTGGGCTTGAGAAAATCGAACTGCGACTCCCAAAACCTGAGCACGTAGGTTGGGAGCTTCGCTATCTTGCTGACCTCGCCAATTTTATAGAAAATCTTGCTGCCCAGTCTGGGCTCAGCCGACATCACCGACCCTCATACTTGCTCGGTGAACAGTCCAGGCTATCAGGAATTGACGTACTTCTTGAAGACCTGACTGGGACGGAAGGTCACGACACGGCGGGGGGTAATGCCGATCTCTTCTCCAGTACGGGGATTTCGTCCCTTCCTGGCTCCTTTACTGCGAACCACGAAGTTTCCGAATCCAGCGATCTTGACGGAGTCCCCTTTCTGAAGAACTGATTTCAGTAGATTCAGGACGAGCTCCACGATATCCGCGGCTTCTTTCTTGGAAACACCAACCTTCTCATAGATCTCGTTCGCGATATCAGCCTTTCTCATGCCGTCCCCCCCGGGCCTTTGGGGATATCCCCTTGCGGACATCCCTCTGCAAAGGCGTGTGGCTATTAAGATTTCGTGATAAATTACGTGAGGTTACCGGCCGTGTCAAGGAATTTCCTGGCCAAACCCAGAGGCCCCCAGTCCGGTCACTCCTCCTTCGGAAGAAGCTTGTACTCGATGCTATCGGCCAAGGCCTGCCAGCTGGCCTCCATAATATTCTCCGAGACACCGACCGTTCCCCACTTCTCCTTGTGGTCACCTGATTCAATGAGCACACGCACCTGCGAGGCCGTCCCATGGCTAGCCGCGAGGACACGAACTTTGTAGTCCAGCAACCGCACCTCGCTGAGCTGCGGGTAGAACTTCTCCAGGGCTTTCCGCAGTGCATGATCCAGGGCATTGACGGGACCCGCTCCTACGGCGGCGGTATGTTCAATCACCTCGCCGACCTTCACCATGACTGTCGCCTCGGAGATGGGTGGCTCATCCGCTTGGCGTTTCTCCACAATCACCCGGAACCCTAAGAGTTGGAAAGAAGGCTGATGCTTGCCAACGGCCTTCCGAGTCAACAACTCGAGTGAGCCCTCCGCCCCTTCAAACTGGTAGCCCTTGTTCTCAAGTTCTTTGAGGGTGTGCAGGAGCTCATGGAGTTTCGGATTATCTCTCGATAATCGGATCCCGTAGGTCTCCACCTTCCCCATCAGACCGCTCCGCCCTGCGTGATCAGACACGAGCACCCGTTGCCGGTTGCCAACCTGCTCAGGCATGATGTGTTCGTAGGTAGCCGGGTTTTTCTGGACAGCATCGATGTGGACTCCGCCTTTATGGGCGAAGGCAGCATCGCCAACGTAGGGCTGGTGTTTGCTCGGGACGAGGTTCGCGATCTCGCTCACAAAATTCGACACCTCGCGTAAGCGAGTGAGCCGCTGGCCGCTCAAGACCTTTCGATTCATTTTCAATTGTAGATTCGGGAGGATCGAGCACAAGTTGGCGTTTCCACATCGTTCGCCGATCCCGTTGATGGTCCCCTGCACCTGCATCACACCCGTCTCGAGCGCAACCAGGGAATTCGCCACCGCCATCTCGGCGTCGTTGTGAGCATGGATGCCCAGCGGCACCTCGCATTCCCGTTTGACCAACGAACAAATCTCCTTGATTTCCCAGGGCATTCTTCCCCCGTTGGTATCGCAAAGGATGATTCGTTCCGCGCCCGCGCGGATGGCCCGCATCAGGGTCTCCAAGGCATAGTCCGGGTTATCCAGATAGCCGTCGAAGAAATGCTCCGCATCGTAAAAGACACGCCGTCCGTGGGAGCGGAGGTACGTGATCGAATCCTCGATGATTTCGAGATTCTTGGTCCGCGAGATGCCCAATGCATCGGTCACATGAAGTCCCCAGCTCTTTCCAAACAAGGTGATCGTACTGGTGCCGGCCGCGAGCAGCGCCTGGAGGTTCGGATCCTTTGTCACAGGGTTCGCGGCCCGCCGCGTAGATCCAAAGGCCACCACCTTCGCTTGCTTCAGCGGGATCGTCTGAATCATTTGGAAGAACTCGATGTCCTTAGGGTTCGCTCCTGGCCAGCCGCCCTCGATGTAATGCACGCCCAGCTCATCGAGCTTTTGCGCGATGCGGACCTTGTCGTCAGCCGAGAAGCTCACATCTTCAGCCTGAGCCCCGTCCCGCAAGGTCGTGTCATATACCTCTAGTGCGGGAGCCGGGTAGCGAGAGACCTGGGACTCGTGACCCAAGGGAGCTTCCGGCTTCTGGCCGCGTCCCGCGCGGCGTTTATCTTTCTGTAGTTTCTTACTCATGCGGGTGCCTCTTCCATTCCGAACGCCGCGTGCAGCGAGCGGATCGCTAGCTCCAGGTATTTTTCGTCGATCACGCAGGAGATCTTGATCTCGGACGTACTGATCATCATGATGTTAATTCCCTCTCGGGAGAGCACCTCAAACATCCGAGCCGCCACACCCGAGTGCGAACGCATTCCGACACCAACCAAGGAAACTTTCGCGATGGAGTCCGTGACTTCCACTGACTTTGCTTCGATTTCTTTGGCAATGCGTTCCACTAATCCCACTGCCTTTGCCAGATCCACGCGCGGCACGGTGAACGAGATGTCTGTGAGTGAGGCTTGGCTCACGTTTTGGATGATCATGTCAACAATGATCCCGGCCTCGGCCACGGGCCCGAAAATGCGCGCCGCGATTCCCGGCCGGTCTGGCACTCCGACAATCGTCAGTTTCGCCTGATTCCGATCCCCGGTCACGCCGGAGACTACGACCCGTTCCATCTCTGGATCTTCCTTGATCACAAGGGTTCCCGCTCCTTCCTTGAAACTTGACCGAACTTCAACCGGTAGCCCGCACCGCGCCGCAAATTCAACCGACCGGCTCTGGAGCACCTTCGCGCCTAGACTTGCCAGCTCCAGCATCTCTTCATAGGACACCTTGCCCAGGCGCCTCGCGGAGGGAACGATGTTGGGGTCGGCGGTGTAGACGCCCTCCACGTCCGTGAAGATAATGCACCGATCCGCGTTGAGAGCTGAGGCCAGCGCCACAGCCGTCAGATCCGAGCCTCCCCGTCCGAGCGTGGTGACATCCGAACGCTCATTGATCCCCTGGAAGCCGGCCACGATGGGGATGATGCCCTCTGACAAGGCTTCCCGAATCCGGTCGGCTGCGACCCGTGCAATGCGAGCCCTGGTGTGCGTCCCGTCCGTGATAATGCCGACCTGGCGTCCCGTGAAGGATCGCGCCACGATCCCTCGGCCACGGAGTCCCATAGCCAGGAGCGCAATCGTTACTCTCTCACCGGAGGACAGCAGGACGTCCAGCTCCCGCTCATCGGGAGTGTCCGTCATCTCCTGGGCCAACCGGGTCAAGCGGTCCGTCTCGCCACTCATCGCGGACACGACCACGACTAGGTCATGCCCTTCGCGCTTCGCCTCCGCGACCCGATCCGCGACACGTTGGATGCGCTCGATGCTCCCGACTGACGTGCCTCCATATTTCTGGACGATCAATGCCACAGCACGTCAGGGCCTGGTGCAGAGCCGGGCCAACAGTTTGGTCGCTTCACGGACCCCAGCCGCCGAAGCTTGGGCTTCCACTTCGCTGAAGCCTTTGGCGCCGGACTTTTTATCCTGAGCCGGCCCCTCATAAAACGCGAAGGGTGCTGGGGGAGTCGGCCCCGCCGGGGTGCCTACCTCCGGCGCATAGTCGCACACCAGCAGCACGCGGTGGGCTCCTAACTTCGGCAATCCGTCCATGACCGCACCAACCAGCTTCTGATCGAACGCTTCAAGGGCTTTCAGCCGGACCTTTGCGTCCGTGCCACGTGAGACCTCGTTGGGAACAGTGGCGTGGACATAGACCAGGTCCTTCTTTTTCAGTTCCGCAAGAGCCGCCTTGGCCTGATGATGAAAGTCGGCGCCATAGTCGTCGGTGGACGTATCCAACCGCAATCCCTCTAAGCCCACACTCATCCCGATGCCACGGTGCAGGTCGTCGGTCGAGGCGATGGCGCCCGTGATCTGCAAACGCTCAGTGAGGCTCGCTAGCCGAGGAGCCCGGCCCTGTCCCCACAGCCAGAGGCAATGCACTGGCTTCAGTCCAGCCTCCCGCCGCTGGTCGTTGACAGGATGATCTCGTAGGATGACCAAGGAGGCCTCCATGATCTTGCGTAGAATATCCGACCCCTCACCATTGGGCAGGAATTCCGTGACCGGCTTGTCGATGATCATACGAGGATTGGCGCACGTGGCCCGAAACTTCCCATTCACCCATACCATGAGGTGTCGGTGGCCGCTGCCTGGGTAAAACTGTATCGTCTCGGACCCGAGCTGTTCGTTCACAGCCTCGAGCAACTCCCGGGCCTCCTCGCTTGCAATTCCGCCTGCAGCCTCATCATCCATGAGCACCTGCGGTCCCAATTTCTTAATATCGGCCTCCAATGCCGATCCGCCCTGGGGGGAACTCATCCGGAAGGAGACCATATCACATCGATACACGGTGTCGTGTTCTTCAACCGAGACCCCGAGGCTTGCGGCTTCGAGCGGAGCCGGACCCGTGAAAGCTTTCCGTGGGTCGTAGCCTAGGAGCGAGAGTTCTGTCAGCTCACTCCCGAAAGGGAGTCCATCCGCGTGGACGACGAGCTGCCCCAACTCGCCCTTCCGCGCCAACAGGTCCATATTCGGCGTCGCGGCTGCCTGGAGCGGCGTCTTGCCCGCAAGATCTTTCTGGGCCATAGCAGCCATTCCGGCTCCGTGCAGGATAACGTACTTCATGCCCCTTACAATCTCAGAAGATCGGCCACTGCATCTCGGCTGGCTTTCACCGTCCTTGGAGGTTGCGAGACCATAATCGCTGTATCGGGGTCCTTCAGCCCATGCCCCGTGAGCGTGCAGACAACCGTGTCGCCTTCTTTGAACGCTCCGGCATTCTGCAGCTTGATCACGCCCGCGACCGAGGCGGCCGACGCCGGCTCACAGAAGATTCCTTCCTGAGCGGCTACCTCTCTGTACCCGTGCAAAATTTCTTCGTCGGTCACCATATCGATCTTGCCGGCCGATTCCTGCGCCGCCCGGAGGGCCAATTGCCAACTCGCCGGGTTCCCGATGCGGATCGCAGTGGCCACCGTCTGAGGCTCTTCCACGACATGGCCCAACACGATCGGAGCGGCCCCTGCTGCCTGGAATCCCATCATGCGCGGCAAGCGGGTGACCTGTCCCGCTTCCTGATATTCCGTGTATCCCCGCCAGTACGCCGTGATGTTGCCGGCATTGCCGACTGGCAGAACGTGGAACGTCGGAGCAAACCCAAGTTGGTCGCACACTTCAAGGGCTGCGGTTTTCTGCCCCTCAATCCTGAACGGATTGATGGAATTCACCAGCTCCATCTTATAGTCCGCCGCAAGATCTTTCACAATCGCTAGCGCCTGGTCGAAATTGCCCTCGACTTGGATCACGGTTGCCTGGTGCATCATGGCCTGAGAGAGCTTTCCCAGGGCAATCTTGCCAGCTGGTATCAACACATACACTGCCAGGCCTGCCTGCGCACCGTAGGCGGAGGCGGAGGCGGATGTGTTTCCGGTCGATGCGCAAATCACCGCTCGCACCTTCTTCTCAAGCGCCTTCGAAATGGCGAGGGTCATGCCCCGGTCCTTGAAGGAACCGGTCGGGTTGGCTCCCTCAAACTTGAGATAGAGCTCAATGCCTGGTGCAATCTTATGCCCTAGCCGCTTGGCATGGATGAGCGGCGTGTTTCCCTCACCCAACGACACGACAGGGGTCTGCTCGCTGACCGGCAGAAACTTCCGATACGCTTCGATGACACCACGCCAACGGCTCATAAAAATGGCACCGTGCGAGAGATGGGGTTCAGTCTACCGGGGCACATGGTTCACTCGTCTTGACCCTCGACACGGATCAAGGTGGTGGGTTCGGAGATAAACGCCATCCGATCAATCTCACGGAGGGCTGCTTGGACATCTCGCTCTGAGGCGGTGTGGGTCATGATGACCACTGGGACAGTCTGCCCTTCTTTCCGCCCTTGTTGTAGCACCGACGAGATACTGATGTTGTGATTCCCCAATACCCCAGAAATCTTGGAGAGCACGCCCGGCTTGTCCAATACCATGAACCGGAGGTAGTACAATGTGGCAATCTCTTCTATCCGTCGGATCCGCAACGTCCTCCGCTGATCTTGCTGGAAGGAAGCGGGCGGGACCCGGCCGGTTGCATCCAATCGCAGATTGCGTGCCATCGCGATGACATCACTAACCACGGCACTGCCAGTGGGCATCGACCCCGCGCCCCGACCGTAGAGCACAATATCCTGCACGGCGTCACCAACGATCTGAATGGCATTGTACACACCTTCAACCTGCGCAATGGGGGAGGTGGAAGGGACCATCGTGGGGTGGACGCGTGCCTCGATTTCGCCGTCCGAGAATTTGGCAATCCCGAGTAGCTTGATGGTATACCCAAACTCCTTGGCGTAGGCGATATCGACCGGGGTCAGGCGGGTAATGCCCTCAGTGTATACCTCCTTAAAATTCACGGCCGTGCCATAGGCGAGGCTGACCATGATGGTGAGCTTGTGGGCAGAATCATGACCCGCGACATCGAAGGTCGGATCAGCCTCGGCGTACCCGGCTCGCTGGGACTCCAGTAACACTTCCTCGAATCCATGTCCCTCGCGTGTCATGCGGCTGAGAATATAGTTCGAGGTTCCGTTCATGATCCCGTAGAGAGACAGAATCCTGTTGCCAGCCAACCCCTCCGTCAGCGCACGGATAACTGGAATACCACCTCCCACACTCGCCTCAAACCCCAAATCGACACGGTGGCGCGCTGCCGCCTCGAAAATTTCTTCCCCATGGACGGCAAGCAGAGCCTTGTTGGCAGTCACAACTTGCTTGCCCTTCGCCATGGCTTCCAGGATCAGGCGTTTGGCCGTGTCATATCCGCCAACGAGCTCCAGCACGATGTCGATCGAAGGATCCTCCAGAATCTCCCGGAAGTCGGCCACAAGCATTCCCGGGGGAGGGGTAAATCCTCGCTCCCTTGTCGTGTCCACGTCCGCGATGCGGACCAGCTCGATTGGCACACCTGCTTGACGTGTGATCAACGCGGCATTCTCCGTCAAAATCTTCGCAACACCGGTGCCCACCGTGCCAAACCCCACCAGGCCAACCCCGACGCGAGTCTTCATGGTGCCGCTCCATCAAGCTTCAAGGCTTTCTTGATCCCGCGCACAGCCTGCCGAATCCGTTGCTCATTCTCAACCAGCGCGAATCGCACATGCCCGTCCCCGCCTTCTCCGAATCCGATCCCAGGTGAGACGGCGACCTTTGCCTCTTTCAGCAGCAGTTTCGAGAATTCCAGCGAGCCCATCCCTCTGTACGGGGGCGGAATCCGAGCCCATACGAACATGGTGGCGCGGGGCCTCTCGACCGGCCAGCCGATTCGATTGAGATCATCAACCAGTTCATTGCGACGATTGTGATAGCGGAGCACCGTCTCCTTGACACAGTCCTGTGGTCCGTTCAACGCGATAATGCTCGCGATCTGCACTGGCTGAAAGATGCCATAATCGAGGTAGCTCTTGATCTTGGCCAAGGCACCGACAATCTCCGGATTTCCAACGCAGAACCCGATGCGCCAGCCGGGCATATTGTAACTCTTTGAGAGCGTAAAAAACTCGACGCCAATGTCTTTCGCTTCGGGGACCTGCAACAGGCTCGGTGCACGATAGCCATCAAACACCAGGTCGGCGTATGCAAGGTCGTGAATGACGATAATGTTGTGCTCCTTGGCAAACGCGACCAGCTTCTTGAAGAACTCCAGATCCACAACCGCGGTTGTCGGATTATGGGGAAAATTAATCACCAGGATGCGCGGACGCGGCAGCGTCTGGCGATAGACCCTCAACATATCATCGAAGAAATCGCTGTCGGGGCGCAGTTCGATGCCACGCACTTCCCCGCCGGCGATGATCACGCTGTACATATGAATCGGATAGGATGGCGTCGGCGTCAAGACCACATCGCCAGGCCCCATCAAGGCCAATGCCAGGTGCGCAATGCCTTCCTTTGACCCAATCGTCGTAATCGCTTCGGTTTCCGGATCCAGGTCGACATCGTACCGACGCTTATACCAGCCGGTGATGGCGTGTCGCAGTTTCGTGATACCTCGTGAAGCCGAGTACCGATGATTCCTGCTGTTCCGTGCGGCTTCGACGAGCTTCTCAACGATGTGGCTCGGGGTCGCGTGATCAGGGTTTCCCATCCCGAAGTCAATAATGTCCTCTCCCCGTTGCCGCGCCTCGAGCTTCAGCGTCTGGACCTGGGCAAATACGTACGGAGGGAGTCGTTTAATCCGGTAGAACCCCTCGTGCATTCCCTGAATTCTCCTTTACTTACAGGGGGAACCTCGGTTCCCGAGTGGGGTCTCCTGCGCCATCGCCCCACAAAGCTGCCTCATTCTAATGCAGCGGTTCAAAACAGTCAATTTTAATAGATAGTTGGGCGACTTGTGGTGGCCCCGAGAGGCTTGCGAGAGACTTGATTGTGGTCGCATCGCGACAGGTACCCTTTGTCTCCTTGCCTCAACCAAACTTTTCTGTAATAATGCCGTAACCTTTTGCAATCTCTCAGTATTCCCACGATGTCTTGCATCCTCATCTGAGCGACGACCACTCCTGGAGGTTTCGTGGCACGGTTGGGTGTCAATATCGATCACGTGGCAACGCTGCGCCAGGCTAGGGGCGCCCAGGAGCCTGATCCTATCGCTGCTGCGGTGCTTGTGGAACTGGCTGGTGCGGATGGCCTTGTGGTCCATTTGCGCGAGGACCGCCGGCATATTCAGGATCGTGACCTTGTCAAACTGCGTGAGATTGTCCAAACCAAGCTCAATCTGGAAATGGCCGCCGAAGAAGCGATGGCAAAGATTGCCTTGACGGTCAAGCCCCATCTGGTCACCCTGGTGCCGGAAAATAGACAAGAGCTCACGACCGAGGGAGGGCTTGATGTGGTCGCCCATCGCGAGAAGATCAAGCAGATTCTCTCTCTCTTGCACGACGGAGGCATCCCTGTCAGCTTGTTCATTGATCCCGACTTTGACCAGATTAAGGCTGCGCACAAGCTCTCCGCAGACTACGTGGAGCTCCATACCGGGACCTACGCCAACGCCCGCCTCTTGAAAAAGGAGGACGCTCAAGTGGAAGCCATCGCCCAGTCCGCCAAGCTGGCTTATAAGCTTGGCATTGGGGTGAGCGCAGGACACGGCTTAACGTACCGCAATGTCAAGCGTCTCACACAGATCCCCGAGATTGTGGAATACAACATTGGTCATAGTGTGATCGCGCGGGCGGTTCTGGTTGGCCTCGAGCGTGCTGTGAGGGAAATGAAAGAGCTGGTCAGTTGACCCGTCGCTGAAGCTTGCGCCGGGCAAGCACTCATTCATGTCAATCGTCGGTATCGGCTTGGATCTGGTGAGTATCGCGCGCGTCCGTTCCATCGCGGAGCGGCGGAAGGATCGGTTTCTCAATCGACTCTTCACAGAAGAGGAACGTGCCTACTGCTTGAGCCGGGCGTCACCTTACGCCTCGTTCGCCGGTCGGTTTGCTGCGAAGGAAGCCATCTTGAAGGCATTGGGCACCGGCTGGTCGGCGGGGGTGAGCTGGCTGGATATCGCAGTGCTCAACGATTCAGCCGGCAGGCCTTCAGCCACAGTCCGTGGCCGGGTGGCGGAACTGACACGGAAGGCCGGGGTCACGAACATCTACGTCAGCCTGTCCCATGACGCCGAGTACGCGATTGCCGAAGCGGTTCTGACCAAAGACCTTACGCGCTCGCGCGCCAGTCATCGGCGCTGAAGGGCCACCCCTCTCTTTCCTCGGCAGCGCACGCTGGACTTCGATGAAGATCGTTACCGCCTCCCAAATGCAAGCCCTCGACCAACGCGCCATCAAAGAGGCGCGGATCCCTAGCCTCACGCTCATGGAACACGCAGGCGCCGGCGTGGTGGACGCCATGGAGCGGACCCTCGGCTCACTCGCTGAGCAGCAGATCATCGTCCTCTGTGGGAAAGGAAACAACGGCGGGGACGGATTTGTGGTTGCCCGGCTCGCGAAGCAGAAGCGAGCCAGCGTCCACGTCGCATTGCTATCAAAACTCTCGGACCTCAGCGCTGACGCCAAGACCATGTATCGACGTTTCGTGGGACGTGCCGGCTCGTCAAGGGTTCATACCTTGCCCTCACGCGATCGACTTTCCTCGCTGCTGAGTCGAAGCCACGTCGCCGTGGACGCACTCTTAGGCACCGGACTGTCATCTGCCGTCACAGGGCCCTACCAGGCCGCGATCGAAACGGTCAACCAGGCTCGGGATCTTCGAATCGTCGCCGTCGATCTTCCCTCCGGAATCCACGCTGACACCGGTGCGGTTCTCGGTACCGCGGTTCGGGCATCTCTCACCGTGACTTTCGGGCTGCCCAAGCTAGGCCTCTACACGGGACCAGGTATCGATCACGCGGGAAAGGTTCACATTGTCGACATCGGAATCCCCGAATCCTACGTGGACCTGGTTGACAGTCAGATCTCCTTACTCACGCTCGCCGAAGCGCGACGCCTCTTGCCCGCGCGTCTGCCTTCATCCCACAAGGGCAGTTTTGGGCATGCGGCTATTATCGCGGGGTCCGTCGGCAAGACCGGCGCTGCCGCGCTCGCCGCCAAGGCAGCACTCCGGGTTGGGGCTGGCCTCGCGACCGTGGCCACGCCATCGGGGGTAAACGACATTCTCGAGGCGAAGTTGACAGAAGCGATGACCGTGCCAATGCCCGAGACCACGGCTCATACCCTTGCCCTTGCCGGAATGGATCAGCTGCTCGCGTTCTCCAATGAGCGCACGGCTGTTGCAATTGGTCCGGGGCTGACCACGCACCCAGAGACCGTCGACTTGCTCCATGCGTTGATCCCACGGCTGGAGCGCCCCACGGTCCTGGACGCCGATGCCCTCAACGCGCTGGTGGGACGCACGTCACTCATCCGGGAGTGTAAGACGCCACCAATTCTGACACCTCATCCAGGAGAAATGGCCAGGTTAGAGGATGAGTCCACCCCCCAATCGGTCAACGCGGACCGGATCGGGACTGCAGGCCGCTTCGCGCGGCAACGCCGAGCCATCCTCGTCCTCAAAGGGGCACGAACGGTCGTCGCACATCCGGATGGACAGATCGTCATCTGCCCGACAGGCAACCCCGGGATGGCCACTGCAGGCACCGGTGACGCTCTCACCGGCATGATTGTCGGGCTACTGGCCCAACGCCTCTCCCCCTGGGATGCTGCCTGTGTGGGGCCGTATTACCATGGGCTAGCTGGGGATCTCGCCGCTGAAGAACTTGGAGGTGCAGGGATGACTGCGGGTGATTTGGTTGATCGGATCCCCCATGCCCTTAGCCAGACGGTCCGGTACTAGACACCAGGCCTCTCGTCGTCGGCCCCAGGAGTCGAAGGGAGGAGGACAGAGACGTGCGTGGAGCTACCTGTCTAGGTCGGCCGGCGTTACCGACCAGATTGGTCGTCTGATCGGCCGGTCCCTAAAGGGTGGAGAGGTTCTGGCTCTCTATGGAGAGTTGGGGGTCGGAAAGACGGCGCTCACCCGCGGTATCGCGGTTGGGCTTGGCGCGCCACCACGAGCGGTGAGTAGCCCGACCTTCGTGCTCATCAACCTGTATCATGGCCGGCTCCAATTGGCTCACGTCGACCTGTACCGGATTCGCTCTGAGGCGGAGCTTGACCACCTGGGCCTCTCTGACTTTGCCGACGACCGCACGGTGCTGGCGATCGAATGGGCAGACCGGGCCGGCACTGCGTTGCCTCCCGATCGCGTTGAAGTCTGGCTCGGGCACCATACCGAGCAGTCCCGCCGCGTCACGATGAGGGCCACCGGGACCAGATCAGCGGCACTACTTGCGCGTTTTAAAGGTCTGCTCGTCACCGCTCCACTCAGGGCTGCCAAGGGACGCGTGCGATGAAAATTCTGTGGGCGCCCTGGCGGATGACGTACATCAAGAACCCGCGGAGACCGGCGCGGTGCATCTTCTGTCTCAAGGCCAGCCAGCGGCGAGATGAATCCAACTTGATGCTCTACAGGGGCCAATGGGGATTCGTCCTGATGAACCTCTATCCGTATAACAATGGGCATCTGATGGTGGCGCCCTATGCGCACGTCGACAGCCTCGAGCTTCTTCCGAAGGCCACGGCCCTTGACATCATCAGCTTGACGAATCTCTCCCTACGGGTGTTGCGTGCTGAGATGAGCCCAGAGGGATTCAACGTGGGGGTCAATCTCGGCCGAGTCAGCGGAGCCGGGATTGAGGAGCATCTGCATATGCACATCGTCCCGCGCTGGAATGGAGATACCAATTTCATGCCGGTTTTCTCAGAGACGCGTGTGATCCCGGAGCTGCTCCTCGAGACCTACCGCAAGCTCCGAGCACGGTTCCGAACCGCGGCCCAGCAAAACGGGAGGTCCGAGCGGCGTACGGCCACGAAGCTTCCGAGGCGAACTGCGAAGCGACGTTCATGATCAGGCTCATTCTCACTGGGATTCTCTTGCTGCTGTCGTTGAGCTTTTTCCTGCAGAACCAGGAGCAGGAAGTCACCTTCCGTTACCTGTTCGGGCTCCGCACCGCCTCAGCCAAGGTGTACCAGCCGATTCTGATCGCCTTCGGCGTGGGTCTCTTGGTCGCGTCTATTCTCTTGCTCCCGGCTTGGGTTCAGGGACGCATTGAGCTCAAACGGAAAACAAGGGCACTCCAGGAAGCGGAAGCCGACCTGGAACAGTTGCGTCAAACCGAGCGCACACCTGACCCGACCGTCCGATTTCAAGACGTCAAAGAACACCAAGAGCCCCCCGCATGAGCCCGGCAGACCACACTCCCTTGATGCGTCAGTATCGGGACATCAAGCGTGCCTACAAGGATGCCATCCTCTTTTTCAGGGTGGGCGATTTCTACGAGATGTTCTTCGAGGATGCGGAAGAGGCCTCACGACTGCTTTCGATTGCCTTGACCTCTCGAGATAAGTCCCAGTCTGATCCCGTACCGCTCTGCGGCGTCCCCTACCATGCGGCGGCCGGGTACATCGCGAAGCTGCTGACTGCGGGCCGCACGGTCGCGCTCTGCGAACAAGTCGAGGATCCCAAGCTGGCCAAAGGACTACTTCGGCGCGAGGTGGTGCGCCTCTACACTCCGGGCACGCTCATCGATACGGAGCTGCTCCCCCCGGTTTCGTCCAACTATCTCGCGGCGATCATGGCTTCATCCACGCTGCCGCGCCCGATCACGCCTGTAGGGTTAGCCGCGCTGGATCTCTCGACGGGCGAATTCTGGATCACAGAATTTCATGGGGACCGCGCTCAGACCGAGCTCCAGGATGAACTGACGCGGCTCGAGCCGCGAGAGCTGCTGTACCCGAGCACGCTTTCAGCGCTGGTGGAGGCAACGTGTCCGGAGCGGAGTGGATGTCGGACCTGCGGTCAGGATCCGGGGTGGTTCGATCTCGACGCCGCGGAGCGATTGCTCCGTGACCAGTTCAAAGTTCATACATTGGAAGGGTTCGGTTGCCAAGGAATGGATCTCAGTGTTCAGGCGGCCGGGGCACTGCTTCGGTACCTGCACGCCACCCAGCCGAATTCGCGCCTGGACCATGTGCGGCGGGTACAGGTTCGTCGGGCTGACCGGGAGATGCACCTCGACAGTGCCACCATCCGCAATCTGGAGCTGGTTCAACCGCTTTCAGTGGGAACAGACACCCCGACACTGCTTGCGATCCTCGATCGCACGTGCACGGCCATGGGGAGCCGCCTCCTCCGCGAGTGGATTCTCCGCCCGTTGAAATCACTGGGCCCCATTCACGCCCGTCTCGACGCGGTCGGCGAAATGCTGCACCAGCTTTCCCCCCGGCTCGAGATCCGCACAAAGCTCAAAACCGTTCAAGATATCGTCCGATTGTCGAGCAGGGTTTCGCTGGGGGTTGCCAACCCGCGTGATTTGATTGCCTTGAAACAGTCGATCGCGGCCCTGCCTGACCTCAGGGCCCAACTTGCAGCTTTCCGATCTGGACTGATCCAGGCGCTCCTCCGCTCCTGGGATGACCTCGTGGATGTGCATGGGCTCATCGACCGCACGATCCTCCCTGACGCGCCGCTCTCGATGCGAGACGGAGGCGTTATCCAGGATGGCTATCATGCCCAGGTTGATGAGCTTAGAAAAACCTGCCGTGACGGGAAAGGCTGGATCGCGCAATTAGAGGCTCAGGAGCGTGAACGGACCGGGATCGAGTCTCTCAAGGTGAGGTTTAACCAGGTCTTTGGCTATTACCTGGAGGTCACGAAGGCAAACCTTGCTCGCGTACCGGCGCACTACCAGCGCAAGCAGACGCTCGTCAACGCGGAGCGGTTCACCACGCCCGAGCTCAAAGAGCTGGAAGACCGTGTGACCGGCGCTGACCTGAAACTGAATCAACTTGAGCAAGAGCTGTTTGAGCAGATTCGAGGACAGGTTGCCGAAGCTACCCCACGTCTCCAATTGATGGGAGAAGCGCTTGCAACTGTGGATGTCGTGGCTTCTTTGGCAGAGACGGGAGCCCTGAACCGGTATGTCCGACCTGACGTGGATGAGGGAGGAGCCATCCTCATCAATGACGGACGGCATCCAGTTGTGGAACGGCTGGATCTGGGTGAAGGGTTTATCCCGAACGACACGTCGCTGGATCTCGACAGCAACCGGCTGCTTATTATCACGGGGCCTAATATGGCCGGCAAGAGCACCTATCTCCGGCAAGTGGCGTTGATTGTGATGATGGCCCAGATGGGCTGTTTCGTCCCGGCTCAAGCGGCCCGCATCGGCATCGTGGATCGTATCTTCACTCGGGTCGGCGCCTCGGACAATCTGGCCCGCGGCCAGAGTACCTTCATGGTGGAGATGGTCGAGACGGCACAGATCCTGAACTGTGCCAGCGCCAGAAGCCTGATCTTGCTGGATGAGATCGGGCGTGGAACCAGCACCTATGATGGGCTCAGCATCGCCTGGGCGGTGGCGGAGTATATCCAGGATCGGACCCGGTTGGGCGCGCGCACGCTCTTTGCCACCCACTACCACGAAATGACCGAACTGGCTCAGTTGCGGGAGGGCATCAAGAACTACACGGTCTCGGTCAAAGAACGCAGCGGGGAAGTGCTGTTTCTGAGGAAGATCATCGAGGGTGCCGCGGACCGCAGTTACGGGATTTACGTGGCCAAGTTGGCCGGTCTCCCGCATCCCGTTCTGGGTCGGGCCGGCGAAGTGCTGGCTCAACTGGAGCAGCCCAGCGGCGTCAGCCGCCCCTCAACATCGGAGGGTCAACTCTCGCTGCCTGACCCCTCCTTGCCCGCTCCTCATCCGATCATCGAGGAAGTGAGGCAGATGGACCTCTTCTCGATGACACCGCTCGAGGCCCTGAACCGGCTGGCTGACCTACAGCGCCGCTTAGATGGGCACGCAGCACAGGACAGCTAGCACAAAAAAGAAGCGGTGCCCCTTTCGAGACACCGCTTCGATGAATCTAAACTGCTCTCCTGATTACTTGCCGCTGTTGTAATCCGGCGAGAACTTGGTCACGCCGCCGATCGGCTTCCCGCCCGGGATCATCACATCATACCGCATCCGAGGTACTGCCTTGGGGGCGGTGGCGAACTTCTGCCTCGCCTTGTAGCACTTGGCAGACTCCTCATTCTTGCATCCGGCCTGCAACGCCATAATGCCGGCCGTTGCGCCAGGCTTCCCTTCGACTTCCGCCAGCTTCTTGACTGAATGAATGACCCGATGGTTCTGTTCGGGCTCTGTGGCCACGATCTCCACTAATGTGGCGTTTGTGGCAGGAGGGATATTTTTCGCCGCAGTCGGTCCGGCATGCGAACGGGCCATTGACTTGAGTTGACCCCAAATCTTGTCATCCTTGGCATAGAACTTGAGATTTTTGCCCGGATGGGTCTTCTGCCACCAGTAGCCGCTTTCGGAATTGCCGCCAAAGACCGCCGTATTCAGCCAGACAGCCTTGTCATATGGATCCACGATGATAACCCGGCCTTGGATCTTCGTCGGCTTGCTCAGGTCGCCCCATTCAAACCGCTCCTGGAACGCTTCAATGGCCAGGGCGGTTGAGGCAACGCCCCCAACGATGGCCACGGCGCCGATGAACGCCCAGCCTTTCTTAAGAAGTCTCATAATGATATCCCTCCTTGATCAAACCGTTAAAAAGAAACCTTAGAAAGAGGAGCGAATGCCTCAGTCGTTCGATAACAGTTTGTAACCGGTGATCGTCCGGCCGTCGAGGGTCACTTCCATGGCCACCAGCTCTTGCGAATCCTTGATGATCCGGTCCATGAGTGACTTGCTCTTCACCTTCAGCCGCACGGTCGTGCCCGGGCTGTAGTGGCCAGCATAGGGGTTATTTTTTTCGGTACCGCCCGTAAAGCCCCAGGCGCAGCATACAAAGATTGGGTCTGGAATACGCACGTCGAGATCGGACGACCTCCGACCGCTCGGTTCTCCTGAAGCCGGGTCGTCGGTGTTCCAGTATTGAATGCCAAATAAGACCTCACCATCGGGGTTATCGGCCCACTGAGCATACACACGGCCCTTCAGCGAGCTCACGGTCTTCCCCGCCAATTCCCCTGAAGTCCCAATCGTGGCTGCCTTGTCAGCGGCGACTGCGAAGTCAGCCATGACCATACCGGAGAAAAGAAAAACTACAATTGTGGCTATGACGACGCCTCTTTTCATCACCCACACCTCCTTAAGAATTATAAACGAGACCCCCTAAGACGTAGCATGAACATACATCGAGATCGAATGGAACAACCCACGAGACGAAAACAAAAATCTTCGAACTTACTTAAAGAAATGACGTTCGTGACCGACGCACCTGCTCTCTAATTTCGATTGAGCAGGGCCCAATCGTACTCAATCGCCCAATCCATGTCAAGGGAATATTTGACGAAGGATCAGACGAATAAACCCTGTCATATCAACATGTTACGATTATTATGCTGCCACGCGAAATGCTTAGGCGAGGGCGTGCTGGAGAGATCGCTGGGAGATCGGACCCAGAGCGGTGAGTGAGAGAGATTGAAGCCTGAAGAGTTCACGGCTGAGTCGGAGCACCTGTTCCTCCGACACCTGCTCGATCTCGGTTACGATCTCTTCGAGCGACGAGTGCCGACCGAGGCACAGCTCATCCTTCGCAAGTTTGTTCATCCGGCTGTGGGAACTCTCCAGGCTCAGCATCAACCCGCCCTTCATTTGATTTTTGGCTCGTTCTAACTCCTTTCGTTCCACGCCACCGGTCCTCAAGCGGCGGAGCGCGCGCGTCGCCAACTCGACCACCCGCGCGGCCTCCCTTGGCCGCGAAGCCGCATAGATCGTCAAGGTTCCCACATCTGAATACATCGAGAGATACGAGTAGATCGAATACGCAAGCCCTCGCTTCTCTCGGATTTCCTGGAAGAGCCGCGAGCTGACACTTCCGCCTAGCACCGCATTCAACGCGTGCGCCGCATAGCGATCCTTATGACCGATCGGGACTCCCTTCAGGCCAAGACACAGGTGCGCTTGCTCGAGTGGTTTGCGCCGCACCGACACTCCCCCGTTCACCCGGGGTGGCCAGCGGTCCCGTTTGGGCGGCGCCTCTCGACGAGAAGATCCAAATGAGCGCTCCATGAGGGGCTCCAAGGCATTGAACTCGAAATCTCCTGCTATCGCAATGACGGTTTCCAATGGATGGTAGTGGCTGCCCATATACTGAAGGAGATGCCTTCGCTGTAATCCTCGGATCGTTGCGGTATCACCCAAGATTGGTCGGCCAAGCGGATGTCGGTTGAGGGCCTGCTGGGTGTGGAGATCCTGGACAAAATCCTCCGGGTCGTCCTGCACCATGCGGACTTCTTCCAGGACAACTTGCTTCTCCTTCTCCACTTCCTTGAGATCGAACCGCGAGTGATGGAACAGATCAGAGAGCAACGCCAGCGCCGGTTTCAGGTGCTGACTCATCACCTTGACGTAAAAGGTCGTCGTCTCGCGAGTGGTGAACGCGTTCATCTCACCGCCCATCCCGTCGATTTCCCGAGAGATCTGAACGGCAGATCGAGTCTTCGTTCCCTTAAAAAACATGTGCTCGATGAAGTGCGAGAACCCCTCTTCACCCTTCGCCTCATCGCGAGACCCGACGTTGACCCAAATCCCGATGGTGACGGACTTCAGACTCGGCAGCCGCTCGGTGACAACCCGTAGGCCGTTCTTGAGTACGAATTTCCGGTACATGAGGGCTATCCGCCGGCGGATTCCTTCGCGGGGGAGGGCGAGGGGGCCGCCATCGCTTCCTTGCGGCTCAGACGGATTTTCCCCTGTTTGTCGATCTCGAGGACTTTCACCAGAACCTGATCCCCTTCAGAGACCTCGTCCGAAACGGTCTTGACGCGTTGGTGGGCGAGTTGTGAGATGTGCACGAGCCCATCCGTGCCCGGCAGAATCTCGACGAAGGCGCCAAAATCCATAATCTTTCGCACCGTGCCCATATAGATTTTGCCCACCTCCACTTCCTCGGTCAGGCGGTCAATCATGCCGATGGCTTTTTTCGCAGATGCCTCGTCAGAGGCTGCGATCACGATGTCGCCCGTATCTTCCACATTGATCTTCACCCCGCATTCCGCGATGATGCTGCGGATCATTTTCCCACCTGGCCCTATGACATCACGGATCTTGTCCTGCTTGATTTTCAGGGTGAAGATCCGGGGAGCGAAGGGAGACAGCTCCTGCCTTGGCAGCTCCAAGGCCTGCTTCATGTGATCGAGAATATGGAGGCGACCCTCCCGGGCTTGCTCCAACGCCTGCCGCATGAGCGCCGGCGTGATTCCACCTATTTTAATATCCATCTGGAGGGCGGTGACGCCGTCCCTGGTGCCCGTCACTTTGAA
>JBHICF010000008.1:0-23773 GCA_046759485.1 Nitrospiraceae bacterium | reverse complement strand
CCCTATCGTCACGGGCGGATTCATTATGCGACGCGGACGTTTCAAGCCTTGCGTATCGCGGTCAACCGTGAGCTTGAGGTTCTCGAAGGGGCGCTTCGGGATGCGGCGGACGTGTTGGCTCCTGGAGGAAGGGTCTGCGTGATTTCCTTCCATTCACTTGAGGACCGCATCGCGAAGCAAACGATCCGGGCGCTGTCGCGCGGATCGCATGCAAGCTTGGCTCCGTGTACGAAGAAGCCCATCGTTCCTTCAGAGACCGAGAGACGAGCAAACCCCCGCGCCCGCAGCGCCAAACTCCGTGTCGCGGAGCGCGTCTCTGTGGGGAGGCTGCCATGAGAACGGCATTGTTGTTGGCCATCATCGGACTGTTGCTTCTTTTCGTGTGGGAGCGAGTGGACACTGTCCGGGTCGGCTACCAGATCGAGCGCCTCAAGGCGCAGGAGGCCAGTCTTCGGCGCGAGCATGACGAGCTTCGCGTCAAGCTGTCGGCGTTGGCTGCGCCACGACGGATCGCGAAGGCCGCGATCGAGCACCTCGACATGATCAGGCCTCAGCAGGGGCAGGTCATTTACGTGAGGGTGCCCGTTCGTACACCGCCCCATGCTCTCCCAGCATCCGCCGATGTGAAGATTGCCAAGAACGAGCTGCGTGGGGCAGGACCGTGAGCGTGACCGATCCGTACAGGAGTCGCCGGTTCGTAGTCGCGGCTGTCTTGTTCATAGCCTTCGGCGCGGTTCTCTTCCGTCTCTTCGATTTACAGGTTCTGCAGGCTGAGAAGCTGACCTTGAAAGCCGAGCGGCAACACCGAAAGTCCGTTACGGTCGAGGGACGGCGAGGCACGATCTATGATTCGCGGGGAAAGATTCTCGCCATGAATATGGATGTCCCTTCGGTGTTCGGCATGCCGAAGTCCTTGAAGGATCCTTCCTCTGTTGCCCGCAGGCTCGCGCGAGTCCTACAAGGGAGAGCTCCCGACATCGAACGGAAACTGAGGCAAGAGCGAAGTTTTGTCTGGATTGCTCGGAAGCTGGACCCTGAGAGAGGGAAACGGGTCGAACGCTTGTCCCTCAAAGGCATCGGGACTGTGATTGAAGGACGCCGGTTCTATCCCAAGGGGTCGCTGCTCGCTCACGTGCTCGGTTTTACCGGGCTTGATGGGCATGGCCTGGAGGGGATCGAGCGCCAGTACGAGTACAAGCTGCGTGGCGAAAAACGGAGCATGGTCTGGCAACGCGACGCCTTGGGCCGGGCTGTCTTCCCGAAGGAACTGGAGGAGCTGGGTCCTGCCGTCGGACACAACCTCACTCTGACGATTGATGAAGTGGTCCAGTATGTCGCGGAACGGGAGTTGGAAGAAGCGGTCAAGAGAACCGGAGCCAAAGGCGGCGTCGTCATTGTGATGGAGCCGAGAACGGGAGCCTTACTCGCCATGGCGGTCAATCCCCGGTTTGACCTGAATGCGGTGCGAACGTTTCCCGCCCATCGCTGGCGGAATCGTGCGCTGACTGACGCCTACGAGCCAGGCTCGACTCTGAAGGTTGTGATCGCGGCGGCTGCGCTCGAGGAGCAGCTCATGACGCCGAGCACCCTGATCTTCACGGAGAATGGCCAGATGAGGGTGGCGAACACGGTTATCCACGACCACGAGAAGGCAGGCTGGATGACCTTTTCAGACGTGATTCGCCGATCCAGTAATATCGGGGCAGTCAAGATCGCCGTCGTGCTCGGGGACGATCGTGTGTACCGGTATCTCAAGGCATTCGGGTTCAGCGAGCGGACGGAAGTCGATCTGCCAGGAGAGACCGCGGGCCTGGTGAAGAGGCCTGCGCAATGGGGAGACCGCACGCTTGCGTCCATTGCGATTGGACAGGAGATCGGCGTGACGCCTCTCCAGCTTGCCACCGCGGTTTCGGCCGTCGCCAATGGCGGTTGGCTCATGAAGCCGTACATCGTATCCGAGCTGCGTGATCGGCAAGGCAAGCTTGTCGCGAGGACGACTCCGCAGGTACGTCGCAGACCCATCACGGCCGGCACGGCAAGCACGCTGAGCAAGATGCTCGAGAGTGTCGTGACGCACGGCACAGGCGGCAAGGCGGCCCTCTCGACCTACCGAGTGGCAGGGAAGACGGGAACGGCTCAGAAGTATGATCGCAAAGCAGGGGCCTATTCATCGACGCGGTTGGTGGCTTCGTTTGTCGGGTACGCGCCTGTAGAAGACCCTCGTGTGACGGTAGCCGTGGTCATCGATGAGCCGGAGGGGGAGGCCTGGGGAGGCGTGGTAGCAGCGCCGGTCTTTCGTCGCATAGCCGAGAGAATCCTTCCTTATCTGGGAGTCTCGGTGCCAGAGCCTGCCGACGTGGCGCTGGCTACGGGGTAGCGACGTGAGGACGGGCCGATGACCTTTGGGGAACTCATCGAACCACTCGATGCAGCGGAGCGACGTGGGAATATGGAGGTGGACGTGGCGGTCGTGACGGATGACTCCCGCCAGGTCAAGCCGGGAAGCGTGTTCGTTGCCGTCAAAGGCGGACACGCCGATGGCCATGCCTTTCTCCGTCAAGCGGTAGACGCCGGCGCCACCGCCCTCGTGATCCAGGACCCAACGCCAGCCGACCTTGGCTCTGCGACTCGAGGAGGACAGAGTGTACCGGTCGTGCGGGTTTCGAACTCGAGGCATGCGTTGGGTCTGTTGGCGAGTCGCCTCTACGGCGATCCCTCTTCGCGTCTCGCCATGATCGGTGTGACTGGCACAAACGGGAAAACGACGGTGACCTACTTGTGTAAGTCGCTCCTCGAAGCGGCCGGTCGTCGAGTTGGGATCCTTGGCACCGTGGCGTACCACATTGGCTCAGAACGCATCTCTGCTGTGCACACCACGCCCGGGGCGGTCGAACTGCAATCCCTCTTGGGTCGCATGGTGGATGCGGGGATGGATTCTGTCATCATGGAGGTCTCGTCCCATGCGCTCGCGCAAGGTCGCACGGACGGCTGCGAGTTTGACGTGGCGGTCTACACGAATCTGACCCAGGACCACCTGGATTTCCACACCGACATGGATGACTACTTCCAGGCAAAGTTGCGCCTGTTCACCGGACTCAGGGCGTCGGGGAAGAAATCCCGCGCCAAGCGCGCCATCGTGAACGTAGATGATGCGAGGGGGCACCAGGTGAGCCAGGCCAGCCAAGTTCCAGTGTGGACGTATTCCATTCACAACCCATCCGACATCCGGGCCGAAGATGTGCGCCTTTCCTTGGCTGGCACCCACTTCACGGCGGTGACGCCCGCCGGACGGTTTGACGTGGAAGCCCGGCTGGTTGGCGACCATAACGTGTACAACGTCCTCGCGGCGATTGGAGTGGGGCTGCACGAAGGTATCCCACCGGAAGCGATCCGTGCTGGCGTGTTGGCTGTCGATAACGTGCCTGGACGGTTCGAGCGAGTCGAGGCAGGGCAAGACTTCACGGTGGTGGTGGATTATGCCCATACGGAAGACGCGCTTGTTCGCCTGTTGACGGCCGTGCAATCGCTCAAAACCGGGCGTGTTATTACGGTGTTTGGCTGTGGCGGCGACCGTGATCGTAGCAAGCGACCTCGGATGGGGCATGCCGCCGCACGGTTGAGCGATGTGGTGATTCTGACCTCCGATAATCCCCGCACGGAAGATCCGCAGGTCATCTTGCGCGAAGTGGAGGCGGGGATCCAAGAACAGCTGAAAACGGCGCGGGTACGATACCAGAAGATCGCTGATCGCCGCCTTGCCATCGAAGCGGCGATCCGCGAGGCGAAAAAGGGGGATATGGTGGTGATCGCAGGGAAGGGCCACGAGGATTACCAGATCCTCGGCACGACTCGCACGCCTTTCGATGATCGCGAGGTTGCAAGGGCCGCCGTTGCGAAGCGACGCTGATGCTGTTGCCTGGTCAATTAGGAAGTCCGGCGAACACCGCGGTTGAATTCGCGATGCCACTGTTTACTGTTGACGAAGTCCTCGAGCTGACCGGTGCCCGGTTGCTGACCACTGGGCGCTCGCGCACGCTGCGCCGCGGGATCCGCCGCATCTGCACGGATTCGCGGCTGGTGCGTCAGGGTGACCTCTTTGTGGCATTGAAGGGTGATCGATTCGATGGACATGAATTCGTCGACAGCGCGATGCGCCAAAGAGTCATTGGTGCACTCGTCAAAGACCGCTATCGATCCCCGACCGTTCCGTCCAGTCAGGAGAAATCGCCACCGCTGCTCCTGGGCGTTCCTGATACGCTCGTCGCATTCCAGCAGCTGGCGGCTCACCACCGAAACCGATTCCAGATCCCCGTCGTGGCTGTGACCGGCAGCAACGGGAAGACCACCACCAAGGACATGGTTGCCCACGTGCTGGCCGAGCGTTGGTCGGTCCTGAAAACCGAAGGAAATTTGAACAATCGAATCGGCGTTCCCCAGACCTTGTTCCGACTGAACGGGAAACACGAAGTTGCCGTGATTGAGATGGGCGTCGATCAGAAAGGACAAACGACTCGATTGTGCGAGATGGCTCGTCCGACGATCGGTCTCATCACCAACATCGGGCCTGACCATCTCGAGTTTTTTGGAAGCTTGGACGTGTCCGCTGAAGCGAAGGGCGAGCTGCTGGACGCCCTGCCGGCTGAAGGCGCCGCGATTCTCAACGCTGACGATGCGTACTTCGAATACCTCGCATCCCGGGCTCCCTGTCGAGTCCTCTCGTTCGGGGTGTCTGAGAATGCCCATGTTCGCGCTGAAGAGGTCGCCACGCATCCCCAGCGCGGACTGACCTTCCAGTTGAGGGTCCCGGGTCGGGCTCGATCCCAGCGAGTGTCGCTCCAGACGTATGGGACGCACAATCTGCTCAACGCCTTGGCAGCAGCGGCGGTTGGGCATCTGCTTGGGATCAGTGGGGCGGCGATCGCACATGGCTTGGCTCGTTTTCGTCCTGTCACCATGCGATCGCAGGTGAGCGTCTGGGAGGGACTCACGATCATCAACGATTCCTACAACGCGAATCCCGCCTCCATGAAGGCAGCCATTGATCTGCTCACGGAGCTGGGGACCGGTAAACGAACCATCGCTGTGTTAGGGAACATGCTGGAGCTGGGTCCGAACACGATGGCCCTGCACCGCGATGTGGGAACGTACCTGGCCCAGCGAGGAATTTCCCGTCTCATTGCATGCGGCGATCTCGCGGGCGGGATGGTGGAAGGGGCCCGTCTGGCGGGGATGGCCCCCGAGCGGGTTCATCAAGTGGCGGATGTCGGCGAAGCCGCCTCGGTACTGAGGTCCTTTGCTGGAGAAGGAGATGTGATCCTGCTCAAGGCGTCGCGTGGAGTCCAGATGGAGAAGGTGCTCGAAATCCTAAAAGGAAGGGACCGCTGACGGATGCTGTACCTGTTACTCTACCCGCTTCACACTGAGTTCTCTGTCTTTAACGTGTTCCGCTACCTGAGCTTCCGCATTATCTATGCGGCGATCACGGCCTTCTTAGTCGTCTTCGTGTTGACGCCACCGCTGATTCGGAAGTTGCAGGAGATCCGGTTGGGACAAACCGTCCGGGATGATGGCCCTGGGAGTCACCTGGCCAAGACAGGAACGCCGACGATGGGTGGGATCCTGGTCCTCTTCGCGCTCGTGCTCTCCACCTTGCTGTGGGCTGATGTGACAAACCTCTACGTGTGGCTCGTGGTGATGGCCGCGATCGGGTTCGGGATCGTGGGCTTCGCGGACGACTACCTGAAGTTCATCCGACAGAAGCCGAAGGGACTGACGGCGCTTCAAAAGATCGTGTCACAGGGTGCGGTCGCGGTCGGGATTGGCCTGTTCTTCTATTATCTCCCAGCCTACTCGACAGAGCTGAGCGTTCCCTTTTTCAAGAACTTCAGGCCTGACCTTGGCTTGTTCTACATTCCGTTTGCAATCCTGGTCATCGTCGGAGCCTCAAACGCCGTGAATTTGACAGACGGTCTCGATGGATTGGCGATTGGCCCAGTCATGGTCGCCTCCATGGCTTACACCATTGTGGCGTACGTCGTCGGGAACCGGATCATGTCCGAGTATCTCTTGATTCCGTACATCGAAGGCGCCGGTGAGCTGGCTGTGTTCACCGCGGCCATCTTCGGGGCGAGCCTCGGCTTCCTTTGGTTCAATACCTATCCGGCTTCCGTCTTCATGGGGGATGTGGGATCCCTGCCCCTGGGGGCGGCTCTCGGGACCGTTGCGGTCCTCAGCAAGAATGAGTTGTTGCTCCTGTTGGTAGGAGGGGTATTTGTCATTGAAGCGATCTCGGTCATTTTCCAGGTGGCCTCGTACAAGTCGAGAGGGAAGAGGATCTTCTTGATGGCTCCCATCCATCACCATTTCGAGATGAAGGGCTGGGAAGAGCCGAAGGTGGTCGTCCGGTTGTGGATTATCGCGATCATCCTCGCGTTGCTGAGTCTGAGCACCCTGAAGTTGAGATAGGAGCTTGGCTGACGACCCGGGAATTGCCGGGCGCGTCCTGTGGAAGAGCCACACCTCGCTCATGTGTGGGTCGGGAGGGTGATGGATGAGATGCAGGACGGAAAGTTCTTAGGCATTCGTCCAGAGATTGATCGATCGATGCCCGGGAAATCTCAAGGTGACCATAAGTCCTGTCGTGGAACTCAAGGGAAAGAGAGTCACGGTTGTGGGGCTGGCGAGGAGCGGCGTGGCTGCCGCTCGCTTACTTCACACGGTCGGCGCGCACGTGACCGTGGCCGATGCCAAGAACGCGACCGAGCTGTCCGACGCTCTGTCCGGTCTGGACACCACGCAGATGGACGTGCGGGTCGGTGCCGGGTACGAACGTGCGCTGGACGGTGCCCAGCTGGTCGTGATCAGCCCCGGTGTCCCCTCGGGCCTGGACATGTTGCATCGGGCCCGTCAGCGAGGGGTTCGGATTGTCGCGGAGCTGGAGCTAGCCTCCTGGTTTCTCCGAGCTCCAATCATTGCCGTCACCGGAACCAACGGCAAAAGCACCACGGTGACATTGCTGGGGGTGCTGCTACAGGCGAGCGAGAAGCGGGTCTTTCTGGGCGGCAATTTGGGAACGCCACTTTCCGAGGCGGCACTGACCGCGTATCACCACGCACTCGGGACGGCGGGCTCTTCAGATCCGTACGAGTATATCGTGGCTGAAGTATCGAGCTTTCAATTGGAGACGATCGAGCGGTTCCACCCGTGGGTCGCGTCGGTCCTGAATATCTCGGCCGATCATTTGGACCGCTATCCCTCTCTCACGGACTACGTGGCGACCAAGGCGAAGATTTTTGCGAACCAGACTGCGGAGGATATCGCTCTCCTCAACCTTGACGACGAGCAGGTCATGGGGATGAGGGACAGGACGCGCGCCAGAGTGGTGGGTTTCAGCACTTCGGCGCGCAGAAGCGGTGAGACGCACGAGGGTGTCTTCGTGGAGGGCGACCGAATCCTGACGACGGTTGGAGGCCGTCCTGAGGAGCTCGGTCGACGCAAGGACATCCGCCTGATCGGCCCTCACAACCTGGCGAACGCGTTGGCCGCCTTGGCCGTCGCCGAGGTCTGCGGCTGCCCGAGGGAGGCGCTCCGTCGAGGGATCGTGAACTTCCGCGGAGTTGAGCATGCGCTGGAACCCGTGCGTGAGTGGCAAGGTATCCAGTTCATCAACGACTCCAAGGGCACCAACGTCGACGCGACAATCAAGGCGTTGGAGAGTTTCGATGGCCCGATCATCCTCATCGCTGGTGGGCGCAGCAAGGGGAGTGATTTTGCGAGGCTTCTGGAGCCAGTTCGGCGCTCGGTGAAGCGGGTTGTCCTGATCGGGGAGTCGGCGCCGCGTATCAGAGCAGCGCTGCGTGGGTTCGACAAAGTGACCGATGCCACCTCGCTCCAAGAAGCCGTGGAGACCGCATCCCGTGCGGCACAGGGAGGGGATGTCGTGTTGCTCTCACCGGCTTGTGCAAGCTTTGACATGTTTGCGGATTATCAGGACCGAGGCCGGCAGTTCAAGGCGCTGGTGGCAGCATTGCCCTGACTCAGATGAGGTCCCGATTAGTAGGCGAATGGTATTTCCCTCACGACGAATGAATCAGGTGGCGTCCTCGCGATCGTGACGAGATGGGAAGGTTCAATGTCGCGCAGAGGTACCGAGGCGGTGACACTATCGATCCCGTGGCCGACGACGACTCGGGGGACGGCGAAGCGGGCATCCGCCGATGGGGCGGTTCTTGCGGTCACCGTGGTGCTGGCCCTCTTCGGGCTGGTGATGGTGTTCAGTGCAAGCGCGGTTGTCGCTGGGAACCGCTTCGGCGACCCAATCTATTTTCTCAAGCGCCAGATGGTGTGGATGGCCTTCGGATTCTTGCTGTTCCACCTGGCCTCCCGCCTCGATTATACGATGTGGAGGAAACTGGCATTACCTCTCGTGGCAGGGACCGGATTGCTGTTGATTCTTGTCCTCATTCCCACGGTAGGCACGATGGTCAATGGAGCGCGACGCTGGCTGTCGCTCGGTCCAATCTCCGTTCAGCCGGCAGAGGTGGCGAAGCTGGGCGCCGTGTTCTATTTGGCGTCTTTCCTGGCCAAAGGTCAGGACCGCGTCCGGGAACTCGCGACCGGCGTCCTCCCGCCGCTCATCATCGTTGCACTGTTGGCTGGGCTAGTCATGCTCCAACCGGATCTGGGGACCGTGGCGTTAATCGGCCTCGTCACGCTGGGGCTTCTGTTCCTCGGGGGAGCGCGGCTTACCCACTTGATTGGCCTAATGCTCGTGACGATTCCGGTGGTGGCGGCACTGGTCCTGAGCTCGGAATACCGTCGGCAGCGGGTGATGGCCTTCTTGGATCCATGGAAAGACCCAGCGGATACTGGATTTCAGATCACGCAGTCCTTTCTGGCGTTCGGCAACGGTGGGCTGCTCGGAGTGGGTCTCGGCCAGGGCAAGCAGAAATTATTTTTTCTGCCCGAAGCCCACACCGACTTTGTGTTGGCCCTGGTGGGCGAGGAACTCGGGCTGATGGGGGCTGCGACGGTGTTACTCCTGTTCGGATTCCTTGTGTTTAAAGGATTCCAGATTGCGAGGCGTGCCCGAGAGCCGTTCGGGCGGTATCTCGCGATGGGGTTGACGCTACTCATTGGTCTGCAAGTGCTCATCAATGCAGGCGTCGTGACCGGCCTGTTGCCGACCAAAGGATTAACGCTGCCGCTGATTAGTTATGGGGGGTCGTCGCTCGTCGTGAGTCTCGTCGCCGTCGGGATTCTACAAAGCATCTCGCGCGACCGGCAGGGTGGCCGGCAGAAAGATCTGACCAGCCGTGGGCGGGGGGCGGGATTTGGGGTCGCATGACCATTGTGCTTGCCGCCGGAGGCACCGGCGGCCATCTGTATCCGGCCGTGGCCCTCGCGAGGGAGTTCCTTCGGTTGGACCCGACACTGAGGGTGGTGTTCGTGGGCACGGGTCGTGGACTGGAGGCCAAGGTGCTCTCCCACGAAGGCTTCGAGTTGCAGACGGTCGCGGCGCGACCAGTGGCAGGGTCGGGACTCCTCCGAGCTTTGTGGGGACTGCTTGTGCTCCCAGTGGGTCTTTGGCAATCAGTCAGAGTCTTGAGGTCGCGTCGGGTGTCTCTGGTATTGGGCATCGGAGGGTATGCGAGCCCACCGGTGTTGTTAGCCGCCTTCTTCTTGCGAATTCCTCGAGCGATCTTAGAGCCCAACGCCTACCCGGGATTGGCCAACAAATTCCTGGCCCCGGTCGCGAATCTGATCTTCTTGGCATTCGACGCGGCCAAGGGCTCGTTCAATCCATCGAAAGTGAAGGTCTGCGGCACTCCGGTCCGAGCCGGCTTTCTGGAACCCTACACACCCGACGCTGGCTCGATGCGTTCCACTCAGGGGCGGGCGCTCGTCGTGTTCGGCGGGAGTCAAGGTGCACATGGCATCAACAATCTGATGATCGACGCACTCCCCCATCTTCAGTCGAAGCGCGAGGAGATGTCCGTCGTGCATCAGACAGGCGAGGCCGATCTGAACCGTGTCCACTCGGCATACGAGGCGAACGGCGTGCGTGCCAACGTTGTCGCGTTCTTGTTCGATATGCCTCGTATCTTACGCTCCGCCGATCTTGTCGTGGCACGCGCAGGTGCCATGACGGTGGCCGAATTGATTGCTTGTGGAAAAGCCGCCATTCTCATTCCGCTCCCCTCCGCGATCTATCAGCATCAGGAATCCAACGCGCGTGCGATGGAGAGGGAAGGTGCGGCGGTGGTACTGCTTCAGCACGAACTCACGGGCGCCAAGCTGGCGCAGGCCATTCTGGCGCTGCTGGAAGACCCTGTGCGGTTGCGTCAGATGGGTGAGCGGGGTCGGGCCTTGTGGAAAACGAACCCAGCGGGATGCATCGTGCAGGAATGTCTCGGACTGATGAATCGCTACGCGAGGGATTCAAAACTTGAGGCCAGGGGCTAGGGCTCACGCCTACCGACTTCAGCCTGTAGCCCCGAGCACAGAGCGATGTTTAGAAAGACTCAACATATCCACCTCGTGGGCATCGGCGGATCTGGCATGAGTGGCATCGCAGAAGTGCTCCTCACGCTTGGCTATAAGGTAACCGGGTCAGATATAGCCGAGTCTGAGACTGTCCGGCGTCTTCGAGAGCTGGGCGGTCAGATCTCGATCGGCCATCGGGAGTCGAACATCGGCGACGCGCAAGTCGTGGTCGTCTCATCTGCCGTGCCCGCTTCGAATCCAGAGGTCAGCGCGGCTCGAGCCAAGGTCATCCCCGTAATTCCTCGGGCTGAGATGCTGGCGGAGTTGATGCGGTTGAAGTACGGCGTGGCGATTGCCGGTGCGCACGGAAAGACCACGACCACGTCCATGGTGGCAGCGGTTCTAGCCCAGGGGGGACTTGATCCAACTGTTGTGATCGGCGGCAGGGTCAATGCGCTGGGTAGCCATGCTCGTCTTGGGCGAGGTGACCTACTCGTTGCGGAGGCAGACGAGAGTGATGGGTCATTCCTTCGACTCTCGCCCACCATCGTAGCGGTCACCAACCTGGACAAAGAACATCTGGATCACTATGGCACGATGGAACATCTTCAAGAGAGTTTCCTCGAGTTCGTGAATCGGGTCCCCTTTTATGGGCTCGCGGTCCTCTGTCTGGATGACGAATCGATCCGTGCGATGCTGCCCCGAGTGGTGAAGCGCTACCAGACGTACGGTCTTCGCGAGGCGCCCGGGTATCCGCCGCCTGACTTCCGTGCGTCCGACATCACGGTCAGACAGTGGGAGACGGAATTCCGGGCCTTTTTCCGTGGCAAGAACTTGGGTCCCTTCCGGCTATCGCTCCCGGGTGTCCATAACGTGTCCAACGCGCTGGCCGCCATTGCCGTGGGCACGGAACTGGATGTGCCGTTCGATCTGATCCGGAAAGGGCTGGCGTCGTTCAACGGTGTGGAGCGTCGGTTCCATTTTCGAGGTGAAAAGGGTGACGTCATGGTCGTGGACGACTACGGGCATCATCCGACTGAGATTCGCGCGACGCTCGCCGCTGCTAAACAAGGGTGGGAACGTCGACTGGTTGTCCTGTTCCAGCCGCACCGATTTACCCGTACCCGGGATCTCATGCAGGAGTTTAGCCATGCCTTCGATCAAGCCGATGTGGTGTTCATCACACAGATCTATCCGGCTGGAGAGACGGCAATCGAAGGCGTGTCTGGCGAACGGCTGGTCGAGGCCATCCGATCCGCCGGGTCAACCGAGGTGATCTGGGTGGATCGGAAAGAAGACCTTGCCAAACGCGTGCGACCGACGTTGAAGGCCGGTGATCTCGTGATCACCTTTGGGGCTGGCGACATTTGGAAGGCAGGAGTGGAACTCCTGGAGCAGCTGTGATCGTTGGTCAGTTCTTGCCCGACATGATGAGACGCAGATCCGGAGCCTACCGGCCCACCGCGAGCCCTCGCGCCCGTGACCTTCGCGCTGTGGTGGCAGGCGTTCGGGGCGAGGTGCGATTCAATGCGCCACTCAGCGCGTACACCTCGTTTCGCATCGGGGGGCCCGCGGACGTGCTCGTCGTCCCGGCCGATGAAGCTGACTTGTGCCACCTGGTGAAGCAGTGTCGCTCGGCGAAAATCGACCCGTTTGTGTTGGGCGGGACCAATGTCTTGATACGCGACCAGGGCATTCGAGGCGTGGTGGTGAGCCTCTCGAAATTTAAAGGTATCAAGGATGAAGCTCCTGGGGTGGTCTACGCGGAGGGTGGCGTGGGAATGCCGACCCTGATGCGTCACGCCATCAGCCGATCACTGTCCGGACTCGAATGGGCCGCGGGCATCCCTGGCACTGTGGCTGGCTGCGTGGTCATGAATGCCGGTACTCGGCTCGGCGAGATGCAGGAGACCGTCAAAGCCGTCCGCCTGGTGAACTCCGGAGGCCGACTGGTGGACTGTCCTGCCTCGGCGATCCAGTTCAGTTACCGGCGCGCCCGTCTTCCTAAAGGAGTGGTGGTCGGGGTTTGGCTCCAGCTTCAGCCGGCGGCCAGGCAGAGAATCGAGTCAGTTGTGAAGGAGTACTTGGCCTATCGGAAAAGGACCCAACCGCTGACACTTCCTAATGCGGGCTGTGTGTTCAAGAACCCGGAGAATGACACGGCAGGGCGGGTGATTGAATCCGTTGGCCTCAAAGGCGCGAGGATCGGCGATGCGCAGGTGTCGGAGAAGCATGCCAATTTCGTGGTGAACCGAGGAAAAGCTCGTGCGGCCGATGTGCTCGCATTGATCAAGAAGATTGGCCAGACCGTCGAGGCGCAGACTGGGGTCACGCTGGAACTCGAACTGAAGATTGTTGGGCAACCGTAGAGCGACGATGCGTGAGGGTCCGGGACGAGTCGCAAAGACCGCGCGCATCGGCGTGTTGATGGGCGGGCGATCGGCAGAGCGAGAGGTTTCACTCAAGAGCGGCAAGACCGTCTGCCGAGCGCTCGTGGGACGCGGATACCGGGCGGTGGCGATCGATGTCGACGCTTCCTTGCCGCAGCGCTTGCGTTCTCGGCGGATCGAGGCGGTGTATCTCGCGCTTCATGGGCCAGGTGGAGAGGACGGTTCAATCCAAGGACTGCTTGAGATGATCGGGATGCCTTACACCGGATCCGGTATCCGGGCGAGCGCGATCGCGATGCACAAACCGACGGCCAAAGCCTTGTTGCACCATCACGGTATTCCCGTTGCACCGGGAGTGGTGGTCTTGGCGCGGGACCGTGAAAAGAACCCCCGTCGTGTTCTTCCAAAAGGGTTGACGTGGCCACTGGTCGTCAAGCCGGCCGGACAAGGGTCCACCATCGGTGTGTCAATTGTCCGGCAGTCTTCCGAGTGGCGGGCGGCGCTTGGGCGCGCCCTTCGATATGATCAGGAAGCACTGGTCGAGTCCTACATCCCGGGGCGTGAAATAGCGGTATCGGTGTTGGGTGCCGCGTCCCGACCTAAAGCTCTACCGGCCGTCGAAGTAGTAGCTCCGGGAGGTTTCTACGATTACGCCGCGAAGTACCAGAAGGGTCGGACACGGTATCTGTGTCCAGCCCCCTTGTCTACTCAGGTCGGCCAGCGAGTGAGGGACCTCGCCATCCGGGCGTATCAGATTATCGGATGCGAGGGCGTAGCGCGGGTTGACTTGCGGGTGACCCCGCGGGGCGTACCGTACCTGCTCGAAGTGAACACGATTCCAGGCATGACCGAAACCAGCCTTCTGCCCCTCGCGGCGGCTCGCGTGGGAATCGACTACGGCTCTCTGACAGAACAGATCCTGGAATCGGTGCGAGGCCAGCGAAGGTCCGATACCACGCAGCCGGGTCGCGTATCTTGGCAGCCCACGGGGAAAGGCCGTCGTTCCAGACCTCTACGAGGTGTGCGATGAAACTGTGGAAACGGCGACCACGGCCAAATCTACAGAGCCGGTCGCAGAACCGCTCGGCGCGGTCCTCGGGTCGAGGCGGGACGCTCAGGCGAGCGGCACAAGCGGGGAAAGTCATTCTCTGTGCCATCGCCTTTTTTCTGGGAGGGTGGAGCACAACGGTGGCCTATTGGGAGGCCGGCCCACTTCTGGAGGATTTGCTCGAGATTCAAGAAATTTCTGTCCTTGGAGCCAACCTCATTTCCCGACAGGAGGTCATGGAGCGCGTAGAGCTCAAGGTGAGCGAAACGCTTCTGTCCGTGAGTCCCGCACAGATCATCGCACGTCTTGAGACCCATCCTTTAATCAGAGAGGCGAGGGTGACGCGGGAATTGCCGCATACGCTGGTCATCCGTATCACCGAGCGGCGCGCTGTTGCTGTGTTGCAAACATCCACGTTGGCCCTGCTGTTGGATGGAGATGGCCGAGTGCTCTCCGTTCACCCGGACCTTCCCGCCTCTGATCTCCCGCGGGTGATCGGCATTGATTCCAATAGTCTGGTGGTTGGTGAGGCGCAGGCCACTCAGGCAGCCCAGTCGGCCATCAAGCTCGCGGGGTTCATACAGGAGTCATTCGAGGGACCGCTTGTTGTGGATATGAGCAATCCTGGTCACGGAGTTGCCACCATTCAAGGACTCCGTTTCCATTTTGGGCTCTCATCTGTTGAGCAACAGTGGGAGCGCTATCGCGCTGTACGATCGCTGAAGCACGTGGGCATGGAGCGTGGACGAAGCGAAATTGATCTGCGGTACCCAGGTAAGGTGATCGTTCGTCAAGGGAGCTAAGCCCCAATGGCCAGGCGAGCGCACATCATCGTCGGACTCGATATCGGCACCACGAAAATCTGTGCCATCGTCGCAGAAGTGACGGAAGCGGGATCTGTCAGCATTATTGGGGTCGGCGCGAGCCCGTCCCGGGGTCTTCGGAAAGGAGTCGTGGTCGATATTGAGAGCACGGTGGAGTCGATCAAGAAGGCCGTGGAGGAAGCCGAACTGATGGCTGCCGTGCAAATCAACTCTGTGTACACGGGGATTGCTGGCAGCCATATCTCGGGGGAACATTCCCGCGGAGTGGTCGCTCTCAAAAAGCAAGAAGTGACCCGTGGCGATATCGACCGGGCGGTGGAAGCGGCTCGCCAGATCGCGGTCATCGGTCCAGATCGGCGGATCCTTCACGTGATCCCCCGCGAATTTCTGGTGGATGATCAGGAGGGCATCCGGGAGCCGATGGGAATGTCTGGGACGCGGCTTGAGGTCGATGTCCATATCATCTCCGGGGCTATCACGTCAGCCCAGAACATCATCAAGAGCGTCAATCGTGCCGGCCTCGATGTCGTGGACATCGTGCTCCAGCCGCTGGCCTCGAGCGAAGCCGTCCTGAGCTCCGAGGAGCGGGAATTGGGAGTCACCATGGTCGATTTGGGAGGCGGAACCACCGATCTCGCCATTTTCGTGGATGGGACCATTCGGCACACGGCTGTGTTGCCGATTGGCGGCCAGAATTTGACTAAGGATATCGCGATCGGGTTGCTAACCTCCCAGTCAGATGCGGAACGTATCAAGATCCTCCACGGTGTCGCAGCAGCGGAGATGGTCAAAGATAACGAAAAAATCGAAGTCCGAAGCATGGGCGACCGGCCTTCCCGTGGTGTGCCGAAGAGGGAGTTGGCGGAGATTATTGAGTCGCGGGTTGAAGAGATGTTCGACTTGGTGCGGCGTGAAATCGTTCGCTCCGGCTATGAGGGCATGTTGGGTGCCGGGGTGGTCATTACCGGGGGAAGCTCCATGCTCGAAGGGATGCCAGATGCAGCTGAGCAAGTGCTCAACCTCCCGGTGCGACGAGGTGCTCCGACTGGCGTGGAGGGTCTACGGGATATTGCCGGGACTCCGATGCATGCCACCGGGGTGGGGTTGATCCTGCGAGCGTGCCATCGTCGGAACGAATCCGACACGTCCAGGTTACGGAACGCACGAGGCGTGAGCAGGATGTTTGGTCGAATGAAGGAGCGGATGCTCGAATTTTTCTAATGCAGGCATTCAGGGTGTCAGAGACAGACTCGAGGAGAAACCTGTCTCCGCTGAATGCCTCCCATTAAGACAGAAAGGGAGGGACACGATGTTCTCATTTCATGAAGACGGGATCATGCCGGTCAGCATTAAGGTTGTTGGCGTGGGTGGTGCCGGCTGTAATGCGGTGAATACGATGATCGCGGCTGGACTCAGTCACGTCGAGTTCATTTCAGCGAACACCGACGTTCAAGCCCTCGGTCATGCGCGCGCGGCCTTCAAAATCCAATTGGGTCCTGAACGGTCCAAGGGGCTTGGCGCAGGCGCCAGGCCTGATGTCGGCCGGGAGGCGGCCCTGGAAAGTAAGGACCGAATCCGCGAGTGCCTGGAAGGAGCCGACATGGTGTTCATCACGGCAGGGATGGGCGGCGGTACAGGGACTGGTGGGTGCCCGGTTGTCGCCAGCGTTGCCAAAGAGCTCGGCATGCTCACGGTCGCGGTCGTATCAAAGCCGTTCGCCTATGAGGGCGCGCGCCGGATGCATTATGCCGAAGAGGGGATCAAGGAACTGAAGAAACATGTCGATACGGTGCTGGTCATCCCCAATCAGCGTTTGTTGGGCATCGTCGATAAGAAAACACCGCTGCTCGAGGCATTCAAGATCGCGGACGATGTCCTTCGACAAGGGATACAAGGCATTGCAGACGTGATCACCACTTCGGGGCATGTCAACGTGGACTTCGCGGATGTCCGGACTGTGATGTCGCATACCGGTCGATCGGTGATGGGGATGGGTGTGGCGCAAGGCGCAAACCGAGCGATGGAAGCGGCTCAGAAAGCCATCTCAAGCCCGCTGCTCGAGGAGGGCAGCGTCGCCGGGGCTCGTGGGGTGCTCCTGAACATCACGGGGGGAGTGAGCTTGTCTCTGCATGAAGTCGATGAGGCTGCCTCGGTCATCAAGGACGCAGCGGATCCCGAAGCCAATATCATCGTAGGGCAGGTCATTGATCCTGACGTCGGCGATGACCTGATTGTGACTGTGATTGCAACCGGTTTTGAACGAGAGGAGGCTGTAAGTAGGAAGGCCGCTTCGGAAAAAGGTGCGGCGGTGGCGTTCCCAACGGCGGAGCCGGCGCTCGCGTTCGTTCCGACGGCTGGAACCGCGAGGTCCAGTAAACAACTCGAGCGTCCAGCGTTTCTGCGTCGGTTGACCGGAAAGAAAGATGCTCAGGAACCGCTGGGGCTGGTCGGCGATGACTCCTGGGATGTCCCCACATTTCTCAGGAAACAAGCTGACTGAGGAGTATTCCCAAGGGAGTTGAGGAATAGCGGCATGGCTGAACTTGTCATCACCGTGCCTGCCTTCGCGGACAACAGGAAGCGCGTTCGACATTACTTTGGGACCCGGCACTTCTCTCGGCCAGGGAGCGCAACGCCCAGGCGACGCCGACAGGCACGGCAGAGTCCTCAGCCTGGCGGGAGGATCCAACGAGCCGTCGAAGATCACACGCGTCAGATTCGCGCGGGCGCGCGGTCTCATCTGGTGGTCTCCGTCAGGCAGGTGCATGGAACGGATGTGCTGGTCATAGATGAGCTTCCGCGGACTGACAAGTCGATCACGGGAACATGGGACGCCTTGGTCACGAATCAGCGAGGAGTAGAGCTCACCGTCAGTACCGCTGATTGTGTCCCGATCTTGATCTATGATCCCGACCGCGCCGTCGTCGCAGCCGTTCATGCAGGCTGGCGGGGGGCGGTTGGCGGAATCCTTGCGAAGACGATCGGGACGATGCACCGCGTGTTTGGATCTGAGGCCCGGTCGCTGCAAGTTGGGATCGGACCCTCTGTGGGACCCTGCTGCTACGAAGTGGATGAGCCGGTCATCAGCCGGCTTCGCACTGGCTTTCCCGGTTGGCGTACCGTGATCGAGGAGGCCGGGTCGGGTAAAGCCATGCTCGATCTCCGCAAGCTGGTTCGCGGTCAGGCGCACATGAGTGGCGTAGACCCCGAGGCGATCTGGACCGTTGGGACGTGTACGGTCTGTCACCCTGAGCTCTTCTATTCCTACCGGCGTGAGGGCGTCGTCAATAGCACCATGATTAGTGGCATCGTGTTGAAGTGATCGATCCACGACCCTCGATCAGGGAGTCTCACGCAGCAGACCAATAACTTCCAATCGCTTCTACCTTCCGGTAGAATAGACCTTTCTGCATCGATAGCCTGCACGGTCTTGGCGGTCGAGAGGTGACAAGTCAGAGCGTGCCTGGGTTCTTCGCGCGCGCGCGTGGTCGAGGGTCGTGAGTTTTGGCGGACGAACTTGCTCCGGAGTCGCTCAGTCCGGTCACGCGAAACATCAGCGCCGTTCTTGTTCATATACAGCAGGCGGCGCAACGAGCAGGACGTCAGCCTGATGCGATTCGCTTGGTTGCCGCCACCAAATTCGTACCACTTCACCGGGTGCAGGAGGCCATTGAGGCCGGAGTCAGAATTCTTGGCGAGAGTCGGCTCCAAGAAGCGCTGCCGAAAATGCACGCACTGCGGTCCGCGCCTGAGCTCGCTTGGCATTTCATCGGGCGTCTGCAGCGACGGAAGGTCAAGAGTGTCGTGGGCGTGTTTGAGATGATCCATTCGGTGGATAGTCTCACACTCGCGGAGGAGATCAATCGCCGTGCTGGCGAATCCGGAGTCTCGCAGGCCGTCCTCCTAGAGGTGAACATCGGTGGGGAGTCGACAAAAGCTGGCTTTATGCCTTCAGATGTCGCGGATGTGCTCACAGCTTTGGATGGGATGCCGAACCTCACGGTCAAGGGGCTGATGGTGATCCCGCCTCAGACCGCACAGGCGGAACAAGCGAGACCGTATTTTAGACGGACTCGCGGGTTGGCCGAAGAGTTGGGGCGACTAGAACTCAAGCAAGCCAGTATGGGTGAACTTTCGATGGGGATGTCGCAAGACTACCACGTGGCGGTTGAAGAAGGGGCCACGCTTGTTCGTGTCGGGACTGCCATCTTTGGCGAACGACCGGAGTAACATGCCATCCTTGAACAAAATCGCGTTTCTGGGTGCGGGCCAGATGGCGGAAGCCTTGCTGGCCGGGCTGCTTTCGGCCCGCGCGTTTGACGCCTCCGCGTTGCGTGCGACGGACCTGTCTCCCGAGCGGCGTGATCTCATCAAGCAACGGTTCGGCATCTCGGTGGGGTCCGACAACCGCGAGGCGGCAGCATGGGCAGATGTCGCGTTGCTGGCCGTCAAGCCGCAGTCGCTCAAATCCGTGCTGGAAGGCATCGCTCCGGTGGTGGACGGCAAGCTCGTGATCTCGATCGCTGCGGGGAAAACTATTCAATGGATTGGCGAGCGAGTGCCGTCTGGAACGCGCATCGTGCGGGTGATGCCGAACACGCCCGCGCTGGTCCGAGAAGGGATGTCAGTCCTTGCGTTCGGCCCCCGGGTGAGCGACGAAGAGCGTCGGCTTGCCTGCACGGTATTCGAAGCAGTCGGTCGGGTTGTGACCGTGGAGGAGCGCCTGATGGATGTCGTCACCGGCCTCAGCGGAAGTGGCCCCGCCTATGTGTTTGTGGCCATTGAGGCGCTGGCGGACGGCGGTGTGAAGATGGGGCTTCCCCGAGCCGTGGCCCACGTGCTGGCCGCCCAAACGGTCTTAGGGGCGGCCCGCATGGTCCTCGAAACGGGCGAGCACCCCGCCCGGTTGAAGGACCGAGTGGCTTCTCCCGGCGGAACGACCATTGCGGGAGTTCACCGATTGGAGCAAGGTCGCCTAAGGGCCACGCTCGTGTCGGCTGTGGAAGCGGCCACGAAAAAATCTCGGGAGCTGGGAGAATAATGTTTGTCGTGGGGAATGTGTTGGAGGCCCTCGCGACGATCGTCAACTGGATTCTCTGGCTCTACATGTGGGTCATCATTATCCGGGCGCTGATCACGTGGGTGAATCCGGATCCCTGGAACCCGATTGTCCAGTTCCTTGAGCGCATGACGGAACCCGTGCTCTCGCCCATCCGTCGTCGTTTGAGCTGGCGCATGGGCATCGATATCTCACCGATTATTGCGATCCTGATTATCTACTTTCTGCAGATCGCGTTGGTCGGCACACTGATCGACTTAGCGGTACGGATGAACTGAGGTCAATCTGCGAGGCATAGCTATGAAGCTCACACCGATCGATATTCAGCAGATGAAATTCAAAATCTCCATGCGGGGGTATGACCGCCGGGAGGTGGACCGATTCCTGGAAGAACTCGCCAGAACCGTGGAGGAGCTGAACCGAGACAACGCGTCGTTGCGCGAGAAATTGGCCTCCGTGGAGCGGCAGGTTGCGGAACTCAAGAAAACCGAAGCCACACTGACGCAGACGTTGGTGTCAACCCAGTCATTGGCGGAAGAGCTCAAACGGAATGCGCACCAGGAGGCCGAGCTCATCATCAAGGAAGCAGAGGTCAAGGCCGGGGAGTTGATGCGCGATGCTCGACTCGAGTTAACCGCTGCACAGAAAGATGTCTCGGAGCTCCGGAAAGAACGGTTGCTCGCCATTGAGCGCCTGCGGTCGACCCTCCGAACCTTTGAACGGGTGCTGGAGATTGAAGAAGGAGACGACGATCAACGATCGAGCTCAGATGAAGCAGAGAGAATCGCCGGGAGGTCGAACCGCTAAGGATCCCACCACGTCTCTTTCTCCTTCCATCCGATGAAGCCCTCTGATGCCATTGACCGCGCGATGCAGTCCGCGGTACGGCATGGCGTCTTCCCGGGCGCCGTGCTGCTGATCCGAGTCGATGGTCATGTTGTCTTTCACTCCGCCTTCGGGTCTGCCTCCCTCGTCCCCGAGCGTGAGCCAGCCTCCCTGGGTACGGTTTACGACCTGGCTTCGCTCACCAAGCCCCTTGCGACGACGTCGGCCATTTTATGTCTCGTGCAGGACGGACGGTTGCAGTTGGAAGACGCGATTGAGACACACTTGGAATCCCTCAGAGGCTGGGCAATCGGTGCCGCGACGATTCGCCATCTGTTAGCCCATAGCTCTGGATTGCCTGCTTGGCGTCCAATTTATGAACGAATAGACGAGGAGGGACGTACGCGCGCTGGATATTTCGGAAGCGAGGCGGCGAAGCGACTGACCCTGGAATGCATTAGAGAGGAGTCCCTTCTCTTCCCTATGGGGGCGAGGAGTCTCTACAGCGATCTGGGATTTATCCTGTTGGGTCTTCTTGTGGAGCGAGTCACTGGAGACACGATCGCCACCTACTGCCGGAGCCGCATCTACACGCCGCTCGGTGTCGACTCGCTCTACTTCTTTGATACAACGGGGGTGGCTGTCGGAGGGCCAAACGGCCAGTCCCCTGACTTGCACCAGGTGGCGCCGACTGAGGATGATCCCTGGCGTGGGCGAATCCTTCGGGCCGAAGTCCACGACGAGAACGCCTATGCCTTAGGGGGCGTCTGCGGACATGCCGGATTGTTCGGAACCGCGTCGGCAGTGTTAGAGGTATCGGGTCGCTGGCTGAAAAGCTACTTGGATCAAGATGGGTTCTTCCCATCGAAACTGGTCAGGCAGTTTGTGACGCGCCAAGCTGGTATCAGTGGGTCGAGCTGGGGGTTGGGGTGGGATACGCCATCCGCACCTTCTTCTACGGGAACTCGGTTCTCACCAAACTCGTTCGGTCATCTTGGATATACGGGGACGTCACTCTGGATCGATCCGCTGTCCAAGCTCGAGGTGGTGCTCCTGTCGAATCGGGTTCACCCGTCGCGACGCTGTAACGATATCCAGGGGTTTCGTCCGGAGATCCACGATCTGATCTGCCAGGAATTCCTCCCTCGTCCACACAACGTCTGACTGACCCGGAGAACTACGTCTACCGCCTCGTCAGGAGTCGGGATATTCGACCCAGGTCTCTTTCTCGGCGAGGTATCGTTGCCCCTTGAAATTTGGCCTGGTGCGCATGTACGTAAAGCCGAGTTCCCTGAGCTTTTCCACCATGCTGCCTACTGACCCGCCAATCGAGGGCTGTGTCTGTCCTTCTACCGAGAGCGCTTCATAGGTCAGCTTCGCGGTATATCCTCGTGGACCCCGGTGGATGAGGACTGATCTCGAAAAGTATCGGTCGCTCGGGTCATGGCCCTCGATCTGGTGCCGCTCGACGACACCTTCCTTCTTGAATGACAGGGGAAGGGAACTCATGAATCTCTCTCTGCCAATATGGCTGATCCAGTAAGGGGGGAGATTATAGTCAGGCTGGCTGCCGAGTTCAACCGTTGTTGACAACGTCTTAGCGGAGTACCTATATTGCTGTGAGAGCAGGCCTATGGAGCACGGGACGGACAGGCTAGGCGAGGTGGTCAAGCACGAAGGGGCGATCTCTGTCGAAGCCATCAACGTCCCGAACAGCTTAACACTGCTCCGTATTCTCCTTATTCCTGTTTTCGTCGGATTCCTGGTCTATGGGCGATACGAGTACGCCTTGGGTGTCCTGCTGATTGCCGCCGTCACGGACGGCCTCGACGGCACGATCGCGCGGGTGGCGAACAAGCGGACCAAGCTCGGCGCCTACCTAGACCCACTTGCAGACAAACTCTTACTCACTTCTGGATTTATCACCCTGGCGATACTCCACCTCGTGCCCTCATGGGTCGCCATACTAGTGGTGAGCCGGGACCTCATCCTGTTGACGGGGACCCTTGTCGCCCGATTGACCGAGGTGCCCGTTAATATTTCTCCGACGCTGCTGGGCAAAGGCACCACACTCTTTCAGCTTGCCTATCTCATGCTGGTCGTCGTCTTCACTGCCCGTCAGATGGACCTGCTGTTGCTCCAGCCCCTCCTCTATGTCATGGTCGCGTTTTCTGCCGCGTCCGGATTCCATTATTTGTACAGGGGTTTTGCCCAGTTAAACGCCGAAGAGGCGTAATTCCGTCCTCGAACCCTCCTCCCGGTCGAAACTTTCTTTAATTCTGCGCACATCCGCTACACACAAAATTGACAATATTCGACTCCTCCAGTAGACTTTTTTCAGTCCTATTTGAATCGAACCTGTCTGTCATCTTAGTTCTCATAAGGCACTGTAAAAACAGGAGAAACTACCTCTTTCATTCCCCTTTTTTCCGTGCCTGATTTGGAGCCTCTGGGGACACTCCGTGCAAAACCGTTTCGATGACCCTCATCTACGAAGAAACGCGGAAGGGAAAGACGCGCGTTGCGCGGATGAGCGAATTCCATTGGGACGTGGAATCGCAGATGCCACCAGTGTGTTTCCAAGACAAACGGATGGTGCCCTTGCCCGCCTGGCTGCTCCTTCCGCGCACTTACACCCGAGCACAAGAATGAGGTAGCAGATGGCCACATATGGGTATGTCGGCAAAACGCGTCAGGGAACGGTCCGGAAGGGCGAAATTACTGCCAGCTCGATGGACCAGGCTAAGGAGCAGCTGCTCAAGCAGAATCTCTCCATCACCAGCTTGCAGGAGAAATCGGGTACAGCCTGGTACAACATGGAAATCGGTGGCTCCAGTATCACCGATAAGGATATCGTCGTCTTCACCCGCCAGTTCGCCACGATGATCAATGCCGGCCTCCCGCTGATCCAATGCCTGGATATTCTCTCCTCTCAAACGGAAAATAAGGCCCTGGCGAAAACGGTCGGTGAAGTCCGCTTCTCTGTCGAAGGGGGCTCAACGTTTTCCGACGCCTTAAAAAAGCATCCCAAGGTCTTTGACGAGCTGTACGTCAATATGGTGCATGCCGGCGAGATCGGCGGGCTGCTCGATACGATTCTGGGGCGCTTGTCCAAGCACATCGAAAAGGCGATGAAGTTGAA
>JBHICF010000007.1:0-24445 GCA_046759485.1 Nitrospiraceae bacterium | reverse complement strand
GCTGCGGGATCCCGCCGCACGAACTCGACAGGGTCTTTGAAAAGTTTTATCGGGGCGAATCCAGTCCGGCTGAGGCCCGCGGTGCGGGGTTGGGACTGGCCATCAGCAAGCATTTGATCGAGTTGCACGGCGGAGAGATCTGGGTCGAAAGCCAGCCTGGACAAGGGAGTCGATTTTCTTTTACTCTGCCCAGCCCGTCAGGTCCACCCTCAAATCCCCTCACCCACCCGTAGGGGTTCCTATCCGTGACGGTAACCCATGCCATCAGGAAGGACCAGCTTCTCAGGCGCTCGGCTCTTCGCGAGAGGTGCGCGGAATTGTACGGGGCAGGCCAATCGGTCGGTGGGAGGCTGTGGTGTTACGAGGGCCGTTTCCAGAGTGCCCGGATCCCGAAGTAGGCAAAGGCGTCTTTCAAGTTCGAGTAGATGCGCTTAAACGTTCCCATTTCTGGGTTCGTGACGTATTCCATCGTCAACGCCACGCGCTCTTCCCCTTCGCGCAATGGCGTGACGGCATGCCAGAGTTTGTCCCCATTGAAGATGACCAGGTCCCCGGGCCCCGTGGTGAGCGACAGTTCCTGCGTCTCGCGCGTAGGATCGTCCTTATGAAGTTGACAAACCAGACGGCAGCTCTCCGACCTATCAACCAAGCCCATCAGGATGGTATATCGGGCGCCCTTATAATAAGAGGTATCGTAGTGAAACCCGATGTGGTCACCCGGCTCAGTGTAATAATAGAGAGCACACGAATGAGGATCACTGTCGGGGCACAGATGGACTGGCACGTCGGCGAGTCGGCTGACCAAATCCATGAAGGTTGGAGAGCGATAGAGAGCTCAAAATTCGGGGGCCTTTCCGCGAACCGTATAGTAACTGACGCTTCCGCCCTTCTTGTGACCAGGGATGTAGTTCCGATTCAGGTCCGGTTTCACACGAGTGACTGCAGGGACCAACCATTCCTCGACGAGCGTTCTCGGGAGGAAGCTCTCGAGAACCAGAAACTCGTTCTGCTCCCAGTACTTTTTATGGAGGAGGTCGAAGTCGAGCTCAGCCACCGCGCGGTCTATCGCCTCGCCGAGCTTCATCGTGTTGGTTTCAGCCATATCAGATCACTCCCTCGCAATCAGAAACCCCGCCACATGCACGATCGAAACCGGGCACTTCAGTCCGTTGACACTAGGGAGGGTTCAAGGTGGGCGCTTTCACAACCTCCACGCCCGCCGGCACTTGGAAATCAAATACCTTATCGTCCAACCCGGAATTCGCCTTGAGGCCCGTAAATTCGAATGTTGAGCGGTTACCGCTCACCTCATGGATGACCACCGACTTGATGAAGTACGTCGTTGGGACCACTCGGAGTTCAATCTTGTCGACGGCGCGAACCGACTCGTGTCCCTCATGCTTCGGGAAGAGGGTGATGAGCGGAAGCCCGCCTTCTCCACGTGTGTCCGAACTAGACGGTCCGATCGTAAATTGTTTGTCCAGCCTCGCGACGCCTTGCAGTAGTTGTAGAGGCGCCTGGGACGCGGCCATGTGCGTCAGCTTCCCCACCAGCACCTGCTTATGCTCGGGGACATAGATCATCACCTTGTTCTCGTTCACGTAGATCTCCTCAACCGTTGGGTCGAGGTAATCCCACCGTAGACGCCCTGGTTTCTTGATATACATGCGGCCCCGGGAGAGAATCGGTGTCTCAAACCCCTCGATTATGGTCGTTTGCCTGAAATCTGCCCGTAAGTCCCGGGTCCGTTCGTAGCGATTCTGGATTTTCTGAATAACCTGCTTGAGTTCCTTGCTGAGGGTCTGAGTCTTCGCACTGTCCCTGGCCAGTGCCGGTACAGACAAGAGGATCACGCTCAGCGCCGCGACACCAAGCATCGTGACTTGCCTGCTCACGAGCTTCAAGTGAGTTCCTCCCCGACCGGCCCCCGGCGGACGATGACCTCACGGCGTCCATCCCGACCCGGCGCCCCGACAATGCCATCCTCCTCCATTCGCTCGATCATCCTGGCCGCTCTTGGATAACCAACCCGGAGTCGTCTCTGAATCAGCGATGCGGAGGCTTGGCCGGTCGAGAGTACGATCTCCTTCGCCTGCTCGTACACTTCATCCCGCGCCTGCTCCTCCGCAGCTTCCTCCTGATGCAACGACTGGAGCTCCTCGGTAAATGCCGGCGCTGCCTGATTCTTTACAAAGTCGACGACGCACCGCACATCATCATCGGGCACATAGGAACCATGCAGGCGTACGATCCGTCCGGTTCCGGAGGCCAGATAGAGCATGTCCCCGCGACCCAAGAGCGCCTCGGCACCATTGGCGTCCAGGATCGTCCGCGAGTCTGTCTTGGAGGAAACCTGAAAGGAGATCCGAGCGGGAAAGTTCGCTTTGATGAGACCAGTCAGCACATCAACCGACGGACGCTGGGTGGCCAACACGATGTGGATTCCAGATGCCCTCGCCATCTGAGCCAGCCGTGCGATCTTATCTTCAACCTCCTTCGGCGCCACCATCATGAGGTCGGCGAGCTCGTCGATCACCACCAGGATGTAGGGGAGCGGCGCAGGCGGTGTCTCGGCTCCCCGGCCCGACATGGCCATCTTCGATGGACCATCGGCAGGCAAACTCTCGGTCACGCTCTCGCCTGCTGAGAGCCGCGCTTCCTCAGAGAGGAACTCAATCGGCAAATCTGTCTGTTCCGGCGCCAGCTCGGGTGACGCGGCGGGAAGCGTCCCTTGAGCCACTGCGACCCGACGGTTGTAGTCGTCCACGTTGCGGACTCCAGCTTCCGCGAGCAGTTTGTAGCGCCGCTCCATCTCTTGGACGACCCAACCAAGACCACGAGCCGCCGATTTCGGATCTGTGATCACCGGGCGAACCAAATGCGGTACACCTTCATAGGCCTGTAGTTCGAGCCTCTTCGGATCGATCAGCAGGAGGTTGACCTCATCCGGTCTCGCCGAGAACAGGACGCTGAGCAGCATGGTGTTCAGGCTGACGCTCTTTCCTGATCCGGTGGCTCCGGCGACGAGCAGATGCGGCATCATCTTTAGGTCAGCGCAGACGGGTTCGCCGAAAATGTTCTTGCCAAGAGCCAGGGTCAGCTTGGAACGAGAGCGTGAGAAGGCGTCGCTCGTCAGCACTGATTTAAGAGAGACCGTCTCACGATACGGATTCGGCACTTCGACGCCGACCACGGATTTCCCTGGCAGCGGCGCTACAATGCGCAGGCTGGTGGCCTTGAGCGCAAGGGCAAGGTCGTCGGCCAGGTTGACGATGCGAGCCACCTTCACGCCGGGGGCCGGCTCGAACTCGAACATGGTCACCACCGGGCCCGGGTGAATTTCGGTGACCTTGCCCTCGATGCCGAAGCTGAGCAGCGCCCGCACCAGAACTTCGGACTGTCCCTTTAGGATAGCGTCGGTCACGCGTTCGAGAGGACCGGAAGGATCACTCAACAACTCATGGGGGTCCGGCATCAAATAGCCGGCTGAAACCGGGCTTGCCCGCTCTGGCGTCTCCTGGTCCAAGCTCGGCGTGGCATCCTGGCTCGGTATCAAGGTCTCATCAGGGAACTGCATGGGCAGGATCGGCTCCGTGGTGGGTTCCTCCGGCAGAAGCATGCTGGACCCAGTTGGCACAGGCGCCGTCTTGCGGTGGATCTTGACCGGCTTGGGCCTGGTCTTAGGGACTCGCTGGAACCGATCCAGCCGGATAGGTGGAAGCGCCGCAGCAACATCTCTGAACGACTCCCACCAATTGGGAGCTCGACGAACGACATCGACGAGCGAGATCGGCGTAGCAAGGAGCAGCGAGACGAGTAGCCCCGCCAAGACGATGATGTGTGCACCCGCGCTCGCGAAGTAGTTGCGCAGACTTTCGGCAATCAACTCGCCGCCGAGACCGCCAGCCATACCCTGGAAGACCATCCCACTCAGCAGTGTGGGGACGGCAGACACTTCGAGGTGGAGCAGAGCGCTCAGGAACAGGAGCGCCGCGAAGGAGGCAACTCCGCTCCGCAACGTGACGCTGACGGTGCGCTCCATCAAACACCGTACGCCCAACATGGCCAGGAGGAAGGGGAGTAGATAGGCCCCGCCTCCCACCATCCAAAACAAGGCCGCCGCAATCGTCGCCCCTACCGTGCCGATCAGATTCTGACTGTTTTCCGGCGCACCCAGTTCCGATGAGCTGACCCCAAACAAATGGGTGTCCGTCGGCGAGAAGGAAACCAGGCTCAGGAGAACCATGAGGCCGATTGTGATCAGTACGACACCGATCACTTCATATCGTAGGCGGGACAGGCGGCGGGACGCACCGCGAGAGTCACCACGCTTCGACGTGGTCGCTGGAGCCATGAGCGTGATGGTAGCATAGCGCACAGGCGATTTCAAACGATGCGGCTTCGAAGTCATTGAAATCCTTGCATCATCTCGCCACCTCCTGATCACTCGTCGTCGATGCAATTACCAACTGAGATCGGTCGTCGCGAGTGCATCCGCAAGCGCAGCAAACTCGGGGAGCGAGAGCGTCTCGGCACGGCGGGACGGCTCGATGCCCGTGTACCTCAATGCACTGCTTACAGCATCCGCCGTAAGCCCTTCGTCGCGAAGGGAGTTCGCGACGGTCTTGCGGCGATGGGCGAATGCGGCCCGTACCGTCTTCACAAACGACGCCTCGTCCCTCACGGGCAGGGCAGGGTGCTTCCGCATCATCAACGTCACCACAGCAGAACTCACGGCTGGCCGAGGACGAAAGCAGGTCGGCGACACACGAAAGGCCAGACTCGGTTCTGTCCAGTACTGAGTCAGCACGGAGAGAATTCCATAATCACGTCCGCCCGGTTTTGCGATTAAGCGTTGGGCGACCTCATTTTGCACCATCAGGACCATCCGGTCGATTCGATCTCGAGCATCGAAGAGCTTGAACAGCACAGGCGTCGAGACATTGTAGGGCAGATTCGAAACCACGACGGTGGCTGGTCGGAGGGATTCGTAGGGAAACTCCAGCGCATCACCACGCCGAAGATCCAGATTCCTTGAGTCGGTCATGGATTCCCTCAATGTGTCATGGAGTCCTGGGTCGAGCTCAACTGCGATCACCAGACGCGCCTCTTGACAGAGCGCGCGCGTGAGAACTCCTCGACCAGGTCCGATCTCCAGCACCGTCTCGTCCGGTCGGAGTGCCGCCTCGGCAACAATCTTACGGACGATATTCTGATCGATCAGAAAATGCTGGCCGAGTCGCCTTCGTGGGCGCTGAGGTGGGGCTGTCATCGTGGACGGGGTCGGTCAGGGAGATCCGTGATCGGCCTGTGGCTGGTTCTTGATCTTGGCTGCGAGAGCAGTGATCGACGTCCGATAGAACTCGACCTCGTCCCCCAGTTCCTCGAGCATGTCGTTCGTGAAGGAGGGGCCGGGCTGTAATTGAGAAAATTGTTTCGCCTCGGTCTGGCCGAGATGCTGAGCGATGAGTCCGGTTGTCTTGCTTTTCCACTTCCCGACGCGTTCACCTGCGGCAACTGTATTCAGGTCCTCCGAAGCCTGGCTGAAGATCTGATCTAACTCCTTCGCCTGGCGCTGCACCATCTCAAGCGCTGCCTTCAGCTGCTCAGACATCACATTCTCCTTCCAAGAGTCTCGCGACAAGCCTCTGATTACCGTCGACGGCGTGGTGCTTTTCTCGCCGAGAGCTGTGCCGCGAGTCGGACTGCTTCGACCATGCTGCCTGGATCAGCCACTCCCTTGCCGGCCAGGTCATACGCGGTACCGTGATCGACTGAGGTACGGATAATCGGAAGCCCGACCGTCACATTGACGCACTTCCCAAAGCTGATGAGCTTAAGTGGGATCAGGCCCTGGTCATGATACATCGCCACCACCCCGTGGTATTCACCTCGCGCCGCTTTGCCGAACAGCGAATCAGCTGGTAACGGGTCACTCACCAAAATCCCTGCGCTTCTCGCAGCGCGCACGGCCGGCATGATACAGGTCTGTTCCTCCTTGCCGAACAGTCCCGATTCCCCGGCGTGTGGGTTGAGCGCCGCTACACCGATCCGTGGCTTGGGAACCTCGAAATAGTGCCTGAGGCCCTGATTGGCAAGACGAATGGCCTGCCCCACGCGGCGCCGCGTCAAGGTGGCCGGCAACTTTCGAATCGACACGTGGGTCGTGACAAACATCACTCTCAGCGGCCCCCCTACGATCATCATCCCGACGTGTTTGCTATTCGTGAGATCCGCCAGCAGCTCTGTGTGACCTGGGTATGCGTAGCCTGCAAGGTGTATCGCCGCCTTGTTGATCGGCCCGGTGACGATTCCGTTCAGGCACCCCACCTTCGCCAGCCGCACGGCGGTTTCAATAAACGCGATTGACGCGGCTCCGGTGTGCTTTGCCACTTTCCCCATGCGGAACTGACCCAACGGGCGGCTGAGTGGATCCAGAACCGGCACTTCGCCTCGGCGTCCCAGCACGCCGTCATGGCCTTCTACAGGGACCGCGCGAATCGGGAGTCCCAGAGCCCTGATCCGTTCCTCCAGGACTGGTCTTGAGCCGATGACCAGGGGGCGGCACAGATTTCGGAGCTCGTCGCGGGCCAGCGCCTTGGCAATCACTTCGGGCCCGATCCCGGCGGGATCGCCCATGGTGATCCCGAGAATCGGACGGGAACGAACCTGAGATCTCTGTGGTTTCTTCACGGAATCTTCATCAGGGATGGCCATCAGGTTCCACGTGCACGATGACCTCGGCCACTCCCACGAAGTGATGCTTGATGGACTGCTCCACCTGATGCGCCAAGGCATGGGCGTCCTCGACTGTCATATTCGGCTGCACGTGGACGGAGAGATCGACAAAAATATGGTTGGTCAATCCCCGCGTCCGGATCTCGTGACACCCCAGGATCCCCTCGGTCTTCATGACGACCTGACGCACCTCCTCGCTATCCAACCGGGCCATGTCGGTGAGTGAGCGGGAACTCTCAAACAGAACTGATGCGGCCGTCCGCGCGATGATTGCCGCAATGATGACGGCCACGATGGGGTCAACGATCGGATACCCGACACGCACTGAAACGAGTCCCACGATCACGGACAGCGAGGTAAGGATATCGCTCGCGGTATGTTTTGCGTCTGCGATGAGGATTTCGCTCCGCAAGGCTCGCCCCCGCCGCCGTTCCCAGCGCATCACCCCAATATTAATGATGATCGTGATGATCATGACCGCAAAACTGATTGGAGTGACTTCAGGCCGATGCGCGCCCTGCCAATGCTCATAGCTGCTCCACAGAAGGTAGACACAGGTCGCGACAAGCATCGTCCCGATGGAGGCTGCGGCAAGGGTTTCGTATTTCTTGTGTCCGTAGGGATGATCGTCGTCCGGGGGAGCCGCAGCAAGCCAGAGACCAACCAGTCCCACAACATTTGAAGCGCCATCAAAAAGCGAATGAAACCCGTCGGCCTGCATCCCCAGTGATCCACTCATCACACCATAAATCAATTTCGCAAAGGCTACGAGTAGATTCAAGCCGAGCACGACCCAGAGGATCCACCTGACCTCCTTGGAGCGCGCATCGATCCGGGCATCGCCGTCTCCACTCGTCGGATGCCGTGACGCGTTCACTAAATGTTCTGCCAATCGCCCCATATGATCCTTCGTTCCTCCAGTCGCTTCCCTGGAGGGGCGCCTCACAGGGGAATCACTAGACTCTCAGGCGGGGTTCAGTCAAGCCCGGGCTCACGCTGCCGGCAACCACTATCAACACGCGTTCCGCGCCAACTAGGCCTTTCGCGCTTTCCCATGGAAGGTCCGTACGGCCTCTTCCATCACATCGCGTACAGGTCTGCCCGTTCGATCGGCGATCCGCTTACAGTCCTGGTACTCAGGCGCGGCCTTTGTACGACCGCGGCCCACCGTCGCCACCTTCATCCGTACGGAGCCGTCTCGAAGGCGGAGGCTTACAAAGCGCCGGGCCAAGATGCGGCGAGCCACCTGTTGGATTCTGACTCCCAGAGCCGTCGTTTCACCCAACATGATTCCCGAGACAGCGTCAGCTTTGTCCGGGGAGGCGAGCGCCGTCAGCACAATTCCTGGTCGGCCTCGCTTCATGATCACCGGGGTCAGAGTCACATCCAACGCTCCGGCCGCGAACAGGCGGTCCATCACGGTCTCGTAGGCCTGTGGATTCAGGTCATCCAGATTCGTTTCGATCTGGACGATCATCTCGACTTCGTCTCGCGCGCTCGCGCCAACCTCGCCCAGAAAAACCCGGAGTACATTTGGCCATCCTTCTGGGTTCCCGGAGCCGGCACCATAACCGACTTTGGTCGGCCTCATCACTGGGAGTGGTCCGTACTCCTGAGCCAGGACACTCAAGACCGCGATGCCGGTTGGTGTTGTCAACTCGCACTGAGGACCATCGCTATAGACCGGCAGATTGCGTGCTAAGGCAGCTACAGCCGGACCAGGTACGGGTAGCCGGCCATGGGACGAATTGATAATTCCTGCGCCTACATTCACCGACGAGGCAGACGTCCGCTCAACACCTAAGACATGACAGGCCAGGAGGCCTCCCATCACGTCTACGATCGAGTCCACGACACCCACCTCGTGGAAGCGCACATCTGACGGACTCACGCGGTGCGCCCTTCCTTCGGCACGGGCCAGCCGATCGAACACTTCGAGCCCTTGCTTCTTGACATCCTCCGGCACCCGGCTCGAACTGATGATCCGCCGGATACGGCCCAGTGACAGCGGAGACCGGAACCGATCTCGGATGACGACGTCCACCTTCGTGGCAGGAATCCCACCACGCATGACCTTCCGAGACCGCAGGACGTACCCTCGGACATCAACACCTTTGAGCCCACGGGTGACGGCGGGCAAGGAGACGCCGATATCCACCAGCGCGCCGAGAATCATGTCCCCACTGATTCCCGAGAAACAGTCAAAGTGGAGATGCGTCACTACAGCTCCTGGGTGGCGGATATGGATACCCTCAGCCAGAACTCCCTCATCTTACCGCGGCGGATCATCAAATTCCTACTCTGCTGTGGAGCCCCACGGCTTTAGCCCACTCCGCCGAAGTAGGTTCCGCCTCCGCGGAAGCTTCTGCGGATCCGCCAGAGCCGGGCAACGGCGGGTCGGCTACGAAGGCCGGGCAGCCGTGGCACCCATTAGTTAGTACTTCGGTCGCCTACGCGCCATAGCTCCGGCGACGGCGCGCGGAACCCGCCGAGCCTACTCCGCCGGAGTAGCATATTCAGCTACGAAGGCCGGGAGCGTTACCCTCCTTCGCCCCAACCTTCGCGAAGGCTTCGGTGGGCCGCCAGAGCTTCAGCAAAGGCGGCAAGGCTACGGAGGGTTACCCACCGCGCATTCATCGTCCGACGCCAAAGGCTTTGGCCGACGGCTGTCCACGGGTGTACACCCGTGGCTTTCTGCGAAGGCGGGTAAAGGTTTGGGCCGGCGCCCCGCCCCTTGTCCGCTTACTCGACCGTCCTGTCGAGGCCTGTCACGAGGTCTGTGAGCAAACTGGCCACAAGAGGCGCAGCGCCGATACGGATATCGTCAACGCCCGCAGAATTGACAGGGCGAAGACCCTGTGCTATTCACTGACTAGTCTTCCGAGTTGTGCGCGTACCTCAGCACCGCCGAGATCGTCTGCTCCATGATCCGACTTTTCCACACCAAGGCTTCCACCAGACTTCTGCGAACGATGCGAACACGTAACCGATTTTCGAGCATTCTGAGGCCGGCCTCACGTCAATTGTTCGTGATCTTGCTGGCGGTCCAGCTGCTGGCCTTCTCGATCGCAGGCGATTCTGCAGACGCGAAGCGCCGGTCGTCGAAGCGAAGCCATTCAAGCTTGCGGATCATTGCGGTGAGTCCCTCTGCCACGTCGTATTCGCCCGAAAAGGGGCCTCTCGATCTGGCGATTGAGGTCCAGCTGCCCAACAATCTCTACGGGGATACGATACTTGAAGTGTCCTCGCTGATCACGTCTCCTTCAAGGACCGCTCTCAAATTCCTCTCCAGCCGACAGGCGCTCACTGCGCCTTCGCCGGACAAGTCCGCGCCGGCGGATCAGACGACCGACACCGACCCACGAGTCCACATTATCCTCACGTGGGACGGAACCGACCAATCCAATCAGCGAGCGAAGAGCGGACACTATCGCTACGAAGTGCGGGCGAAGCTGTTGAGGATCGGGTACAACGGGCCACGCACGGCGTTGGCGGCGAGGCCAGTGAGAGGGACGATTGAAGTGGTTGCAGAACAGACGCCCGCCAGTCCTGACCCATCCGAATCCGAGTGACTCATCCCCTGTCCGACCGAAATCAGGAGCCAAGGACATTGATACGGTGCGCAAGGCAGCCGGCTCCGAATCCGTTGTCGATGTTCAGCACACCTACTCCGGACGCACACGAATTCAGCATCGTGAGGAGCGCTGCCAACCCTCCAAAATTGGCGCCATAGCCCCGGCTCGTTGGCACCGCGATGACCGGCCGCTCGACCAGCCCGCCGACCACACTCGGAAGCACTCCGTCCATTCCCGCGACGACAACAAGAACGCGAGCTCGACGGAGTCGCTCATGCCGGTCAAGGAGCCGGTGGATTCCCGCGACACCTACGTCATAGAGCACATCCACTCGGCTGCCCATGACCCCCGCCGTGACCCGTGCCTCTTCCGCAACCGGGATATCTGAGGTGCCGGCCGTGATGATCAGGATTTCCCCTCGCAGGGTGGACTTGCGGCGTTGAATCACGACTGTGCGGGCTAACTTGTTGTGCTCCGCGCGCGGATCCAATTGCACCAAGGAGCTAGCCACGTTTGGCTCGACCCGCGTGGCCAATAGAGGCCCGCCCCGCTTCAGCACACTACGAGCAATGGCGAGGATCTGAGATCGCGTCTTACCCTCACAGAGGATCACTTCAGGAAAGCCTTGCCGGAGCGTGCGATGATGGTCAAGCGACGCCTCACCCAAGTCTTCGTATGGGAGCGTGTTCAACCGGGCGATCGCGGCCTTCACGCTCGTCTTTCCTGCCTGCACATTGGCCAGGAGTTTCTTCAGCCGAGCCGGGTTCATGGCTCGATCCGGATTGGGTCGCAGCACCGGGTGTCGTCCATCGCGCCCTAGGTCCCCACCTCATCCTTCGCCGTGCGCTCCATCAAGTCAGCCACAGCCTGTCGGGACAGCTTCTCCTCGAAAAGGACCTTGCAGACTTCTTTGACGATAGGCATCTCGACCTTAAACTTTTGGGCCAGCCCCGAAGCCGCCCGCGCGGTCCGCACGCCTTCGGCTACAGCTCGCATATCCTTCAGGATGTCCGGAAGCCTTTCTCCTTGCCCGAGCTTCATCCCCACCGTACGATTCCGGCTAAGGTTGCCAGTGCACGTGAGCACCAAGTCACCGACGCCAGAGAGCCCATAGAACGTCCGCGGGTCCGCACCCATGGCCACACCCAGACGCACGATCTCAGCAAGCCCACGCGTAATCAAGGCGGCCCTGGCATCGTGTCCAAGGCCCATGCCATCCACGATCCCGGCTGCGATGGCAATCACATTCTTCAACGCTCCACCAAGTTGCACGCCGGTCACGTCTGCCCCCGCATAGACGCGAAACGTCGGCGTCATAAGCCAAGCCTGCAGCCGTCGTACGACTTGGGCATCCTCGCCTGCTAACGTGACCGCGGTCGGCAGCCCGGCGCTAACTTCGGCCGCAAAGCTAGGTCCTGAGAGTGCCAGGATCGAACGGCGCGTCACTCCCAACACCTGCTCCATCACTTGCGTGATCAGAAGCAGCGAGTCTTCTTCGATACCCTTTGTCGCACTGATCACCGGTATCTCGCCGGTCAACAGCGGCGAGAGCCCGCAGAGCACCGAACGCGCGGCATGCGACGGCACTGCAAACACGACCAGGGACACACCCTCCACCGCCTCAGAGAGCGACCCGGTAGGCGTGAGGGACTTTGGCAGGCTGACGCCGGGCAGAAAGGGCGTATTCTCGTGTTTCAATCGGATAGACTCCACGACCTCGCCTTCATAAGCCCACACCCTCACCACAAACCCTTGTTCGGCGAGCAGTCGACCCAGGGTCGTCCCCCAAGCTCCAGCCCCGATTACTGCGGCTTTCTCCGCCGAGTGACCTGCGCTAGGCATCAGCAATTCTCCTCCCGATTGCCCTCGAAAGCCGGATTATGAAATGCTTCCGATCCACTGTCAACGAAGCCGTGATCCAGGTAACCCCGGGGTCTGCAGCAGGGGTGGAGAAACAGGTCTGGAAACCGCTCGACGGCCCGCGGTACCCTAGGGGGGCCTTCCGACCTCTACGACCATCCACGGAGCGAGTCGATGAAGCGGTGTCAGGCTTGCGGTCATGAACTCTCCGACGAGAGTCTGTTCTGTACCCAGTGTGGGAATCCGATGCATCCAGACTTTGCCGTACGGCCCCTGGACGCTGGAAGGACCGAGACCGAGGAGATGAATATGACGCTGCTCTACGCCATGGTGGCCTTGCTGCTGCTCGCGCTCGTCTTCCCGCCCTGGGAGACTCCAGGGGACCAGGCTCCGGCATTTCTGGGATTCCACTTCATACTCAGTCCGCCCGACACCAGGATGATCGAGGGGGATGGTGAGGTCAGCATTAGCTGGCTACTGCTGACGATCGAGTTGACGACGATCGCGATCGGAGGGTTTTATCTCTCCTGGCTGCTCCGAAAAAGGTCCAACAAGATGTAGGCGGCACCTGCGGTGTGGGCTCTTGCCCCAGCGACGCCACGGGCCCTGACAGTCGCGCCGCCTTGATCCAGCTCTGGCACGAGTGAGTCAATCCAGGGCCAGCGTCAAACACTTCGCTGATCCCCCGGCCTTCATGAACTCATCGAGAGGGACGCAAAACGTTTCGTATCCTCGCGCCGCTAACAAGGAGACGGTCTTATCACAGCCGGCGGGTAGGACCACCTGCTTGCCAACACAGACTGCGTTGCACGCGAAGCGGAGCGCATCTGACTCAGGCACCACTAATCGCCGCTCCTCGGCAATCCGCTCGGCAATGGCGACCTGCGCATAGGAGTCGAAGGCGGGCGGGTAATAGAGCAGTTCCCCTCCACTCAACGGACAGAAGCAGGTATCCAGATGGTAAAAACGGCTGTCCACCAGCTCGACCGGAATAATCTCCCGATGGAAGATCTCGCTGAGGGAGGCATAGACGTGGACGTCACTTCGCTGGCGATACCCGCCAAACCAAGCATCCGAGAGCCCGAGGCAGTCTCCAGCCCCTTCGAAATAGAGGGTCGGTTCAAGTTTGACCACTTCATACCCGTGCTCTCGAAACCACGCCTCGAAGTGGGGCTCTTCACGTTGTCGCTCTGGAGGTCGGAAATGACTGGGCACGGCGCATGATCCGATGACCATGCCCGCGTTGGCTGTGAACACCATGTCCGGGAGACCCTCGACTGGCTGCATCCGCTCCAACAAGGCTCCGACTCGCTGTTCCAATACCTCCATGAGCCCATACCATTGTCGCCGGGCACGCGTCCGGTCGACGGTATTCGAAAGACGCATCCAGGGATTGATCTCATACTCAACTTGGAAGTACTCCGGGGGACACACGAGCAAGCGACTCATCCTTTCCACCCCAACTCGCGAGCCAGCCCGGTCAAGAATGAAGCCGCATCCATCACAAGCCCGACCGCCTGAAAACTCCCACGATCAGACAGCTTGGTGGGCACAGCGGGGTTCACATCCACGCACACAGTTGGCACCGTGGCAGGCAAGAGATTGCCCGTGGCGACCGCATGGAGTGTGGAGGCCACTAGCAGCGCGAGCGCCACATCAGGCAGCGCTGCCCGCATAGCGGCTTGAGCCTCAACTGCGTCAGTGATCACGCCTGGCAGCGGTCCATCGTCCCGGATGGTCCCGGCTAGCACGACGCGGACGCCACGACGGACGCAGGCCGCCATGATCCCGCTCTCAATCACGCCAGTTTCGACTGCCCGTTGAATGCTGCCGATCGCACGAATGCGATTGATTGTCCTGAGATGGTGTTCATGTCCATGGGGCACCGCGCGGCCCGCCTGCAGACCGTACCCGAGGGAGGTCCCAAATAGATGGGCTTCCATATCATGCGCTGCCAAGGCATTCCCGGCGAACAGAACGTGGATGTATCCTGAGTCGATCAACCACGCCAGCGCATCCCGCCCTCCGGCATGCACGATGGCGGGTCCCCCGGCCAATAAGACATCGCCGCCCTGTTGCCCAGTCGCTCGGCGCTCACGAAGGATCTGCATCCGTCGCGCGACATCCGTAATGATATGGCCGTGGGGCCGCTCGGATGAGACTTGGGCTTCCATGAACCCGAACACGTCGCACTCCTGGGGTCGCTCAAGCGGGTGGACGCGGATACCTTCCCGTCCGGTCACCACCAGATTGCCTCGCCGGACCTCGCCCATCGGAACTGTTTCTGCGCGCGCAAGTCCAGGATCCACGCGAATACCCAAATCCATCTCCATACCTTCCACCTCGATCCATTGGCCACGTAGGCGGATCTGCGTGGGCAAATGCGTCGTCGCGTAGAAGCCGCCCGGCAAGACACCGTCGGCTGGGGCTGATTCAACGGTGCAGTCTACCTCCCGCTCAACTGAGGCGCCATGCGGTTGAATCGCGTCGAGGATTTCTTGAAGCAACGGTGCAGACCCCGCCCGTACCACGATGGTGGCACGAGAAGGCGACTCCCGAGTCGTCCCGACCTGCACCTCCTTCAGATCGAAGGTGCCTCCCATCATGAGGATGGTGTCAAGGACCTTGGCCAGAATGAGCGAATCGATGATGTGGCCGTGGAGCACAACCATTTCCTGGGCTGATGCCATGCCTCTCCCCTTCTCGCCTCCGGATCCATCCAGGCGGTCTTGCCTGCGTTTTCGGCTACTTACCATTGTAACATGCTGCCCTTGTAGCCCATCGCCTGGGGCCCTTCCTCCCCTACTCGGTCTTCATCAATTCGCGTAACACGCTGGTGGCGTACCCGCCTGGTGGGAGGGCAAACGACAGGGTTAACACAGCTCCTTGCAGCGACCAATCCAGCTCCCGCAACGGCAGTCGTAAGGTCCGGCGCTCTCCTCGGAATCGACACTCTTTGGCGGCGCGACGTAAGGCCTCCATGGTAGTACCCAGTTGCGTCACCACCGCCTGCTCTATTCCCCCCGGTTCTCCCTCGGCCCATGGAGCCCGAGACCCGAACAGGGGCCCCGTTGGGCTGATCTCAAACGCGCCGACACGCCGTTGTTCGACGGACTCGTCTTCGACCAGAAAGCAGGCCCCGTTTTCATGCTTCATGGCCCAATCGCCCGCCAGCACCCGGTCGATCCGATCCAATCGCTCTGCGAGCACATGATTGAAGAGGAAGGATTGATAGGCGTGTAGGTACCACAGACGTTTGGACTTGGGCATCCTTGCGCGCCGGGGTTCCTCATTCAAGAGTGCGGCTCCAACTTGATAGTTCTGCCCTGTGCGGCCCTGACGCTGCGGCCCGAAATAATTGGGTACTCCTCTCCGGCTCAACTCATCCAGCACGACAGGGACCGTCTCCGAAGCTGACGGCTTGACCTTCCGAAGAACAAGTCGAAAGACATTGCCCGCATGGTGACCCGTTCGTAGTCGGTTTCGATGGCGACCGAGGATCGTAACGGAGAGCAGGTGGTCGTCAAGCCGAAGCCGTCCAACATCCTCTGGAGATATTCCCTGGATGGATACCATCTGGGTTGTGACGGCACGGGCATCTTTGAGCCCGGCGATCCCGATGCGGTGGGTCTTGACGCCGAGCGTAGACGCTATCCGCGCGACCAGCTCCGGCGTGGCCAAGCCACGCTTCGTCACCGAGAGATACAGATGCTCCCCTTCCCCGCATGGGAGATACAGTGGGCGTTCTTCGACGTGAAAATCCTCCGGGCGCTCTCGGATCACACCGCCGATCCCAGGTATCGCACGAGTCAGGCATGGGAAAGCTCGGTTATTCATGTTCCACCCTCAAGGGCTACGCCAAAATACGAAGCAACGCGTGGCTCGTCGATCGTCCGTGCTATACTACCAGCAGATTGGAGGCACACATCCGATGCGGAGCCTGATCGCGTTCAAATACCGGTGTTCACCGCGATCCATGCCCGGGCGTCTCCTGTGCATCTCGGCCCTGTGTTTGGCTTTTCCAACCTCGATGGCTCCTGCCGCCGATGAGGTCTTCAAAGCTTTTACCGCCCACATCCACCGTCAGATTCAGGCTGACAAACGAACGTTTATTGACGCACAGGTCTGCACGGAATGGTTTTACAAGCAGCTACGCGAACAGCAGCCTGACGCGCGGCCGGAGAGCGCCTCGTTCTCCCTCCCCGCCCGGCCAATATCGCCAGAGTCTGACTGTCAGGCCCGCTATCCTACGGGCCTGGACTCAGCTCGGCAAGACTTTGGTCGGACGCAGTCCACACTGTCGCTCAGCCTCACCTTCTACCAATTTGCGCTGGTCGCGGATGGCGATGATGACACGCGCTACAGCAGCGTCGAACTGAGAGATCTATTGGGCTCGCTGCGTGTCTCCTACGACCCTCAGCATCCGCCTGCGGTCCATTTGGCAGCCCTCAACGAGGCATTCGATACCATGCACAACGCTGGTGCGTTCGATCCGTTGATCAACGGGATGGAGGCCTTGCTTGAGAAAGGCTATCGGCTGACCCCGCAGGATAAAAGTGACCTGCAACGGATTACTGGATGATCCGGCTCCCGTGGTACCGGAAGGCGCAGTTCGTTCTGGTTCACCTGCTGTCCGTTCCCATCCAGAAGCTATGCTATCGACTGGGTGGCTGGGAGTTTGGCCACTCAGCGGCGGAGATCTCGCGAATCCTATGTCGGTATAGTCCGCTGGCCGGGAAGCGAGCGGTGCATCTCACTGACCTTCACCTGGATCGATATCAGCCGCGTCATGATGACATCATCCGCACGATTGCGGGTTCGCAACCCGATTGGATTTTCGTGACTGGTGACCTGCTCAATGAGCCTCAAGGGCTCCCCCACTTATTCCGTTTCCTGTCCCAGCTGCGAAATCTAGCTCCTGTATTTGTCACCCTCGGCAACCACGACCATTTCAGCGGTGTCCCGATTCCGACGTTCGCCGAGATGGCCGATCAATACAAAATCCATCTTCTGATCAACCAGGTTACCTTCGTGCCCGTCGAGGCGGGTGAGCTGGAGATCGTCGGCCTGGACGACCCTAGCCTCCATCGGGCCGACCTCCGGTGTATTCCACCCCGCATGCCAAATCGATTTAGGGTCCTCCTGGCACACGCGCCCCATGTGGTTGATCATCTCGATGGTCATCATGCCATCGACTTGGTCCTCTCTGGCCACAGCCATGGAGGACAGTGGCGCATTCCCTGGGTCCCTCCCTTCTGGCTGCCCTATGGTTGTCGTGGGCGGCTCAGTGGCGAGCATAGGGTTCGTGGACACCGCCTCTATGTGAACCGTGGACTCGGATGGTCGATTCTTCCTATTCGATTTCGCTGCGCCCCGGAGATCCTGGTCATCGACTGGGACAAGGACTCGCCTCCTCGGCCAGCATGAGGTTCCGCCGGGCCTACCTTATCCGCTCGATCGCCTCCCGGGCACGACTTCGCACCGTTTGATCCCAGTCATCCTTCATCAGCTGCTCGAGCTTATCTTGTGCCTCCGTGGCGCGCATGCGCCCCAGGCCCAGAGCTGCACACCCGCGGACATAGGCATGGTCATCCTCCAACGCTTTGATGAGCGGCGGGATCGCTGCCTTATCTCGAAGGACGCCCAGATGGCTCGCCGCCATACCACGGATGCGATGCTGCTTATCGCCCACAGCGGTTTGCAAGGTCGTCGACAAGAGGGTCACCATCTTCGGGACGACTCGCTCAAGCCCTTCTAGCGTATAGTCGTTGATTTCGATGATTGCGAAGGCGAGCTGTAGCCGCTTGTCCTCAGACGGCTCGACCTCAAATCGAGCGATCAGCCGATCCCGTCTTGCACGGAGTTCCTTCTGACGTCGGTACTTGCGCAGGATAGCCCAAAAGAAGAGGGCGCCACAGAGAACGAGCAAGGCCACTGGAATCGCTTGCTCGACAATGTAATCCTGCGTATCGAGAGGGATCCGTTTCCATATCCAGACGCCGGTCACTACCAATGCAATCAGCACAAGGGCGATGGTAATATTCACCTGACCGGACTGGCTTGGGCTCCTCATCACGTTTGCATGATAGGTGGGGGGCAAGACGGCGTCAACGGGTCCTGTCTCTCTTCGCGGTTCTCCCCTTACCATCCTTCCTTTCCCTCGTCCCAATCGCTCTCAGGTCCTGCCTTTTTCCACTTCCCCTTCCGCGTCGCCCTCCCCCTCCTTATTGACCTCCACCCAAACGAAGACTATCCTCCCTCTGTCATGCAGGATCTGGCTTTCAAAGATGACCCCTATTTAAAAGTACTCCGCCCTCTCGTAGAAGCCTACCTGGCTTTCTGGAGGCAGGACAGCCGCCACATCCGTTCGATGCGTCTCACACCGTCTCAATTCGACGTCATTGCGACGTTGGGCGACACGAATGGCATGACCTGTGCGGAACTGTCCGCTGCAACTCTTGTGACAAAAGGAACCTTAACCGGCGTCATGGACCGATTGGCTGCAAAACGTCTTATTCGGCGAACGGCCACGGACACCGACCGCCGATGTGTCAAAGTCCGACTCACCGAGAAGGGCGAGGCCCTGTTCAGAAAGACGTTTCCAGCACATGCGAAGTTCCTCCGGCCCTATTTCACACGTGCCTTAACCAAGAAGGAGGCCGAGCTCACGAAAACGCTTTTGTTGCGGCTTCGAGATAGCTTCCTCGCGCGGAGACCTGCCGGCGCCAACAGCTGGGCTCGCACACGGTCATAACTCTCATGCATCTGACTATCCTTGGCTCTGGCACGAACGTCCACCCCGCCCGCGCGGCGTCAGGGTACCTTGTTCAGACAGATCAGACTATCCTGCTGGACTTCGGACCTCGCACCCTCGCGAATCTCATGAAGACGCGAGTCAACCGCCATCAGATCAGGTATCTGCTCTTCTCGCATTTCCACGCTGATCATTTCTCGGACTTTATCACCTTCTTCTTTGACGCCGTGTACTATTCGAAGTTCATCGGTCGACGCCCAGACCTCACCCTCATTGGTCCTCGTGGGACCAAGCGGCTCTTCCGAATGATCCTGAAGACTTTTCCGAGCTTCAGCTCCGCAGCGTTCCGTGTGCGACTTCGCGAAGTCTCGGACAGGGGCTTTACGCTCGGCCGTACACGGATTATCCCGCAATCGGTCGTCCATACCCCACGACTGCACTGTGTCGGATACCGGTTCGAGTACGGCGGCCGGGTGTTCGCCTACTCAGGGGACGCGCAGTATTGCCCTAGTCTCATTCGCTTATGTCTCCATGCGGACGTAGCGATTCTGGATTGTTCGTTTCCTGCCAACCGACCGGCTCCCGGGCACATGCATGCGGGAGAGTGCGGCCGAGTTGCCCGGGAGGCTGATGTTACGCGCCTCATCTTGTCCCACTTTTACCCGATTGCGGACCGGTATGACGTGAAACGGCAGGCGGCTCGGCAGTTTCAGGGAAGGATCACAAAGAGCAGGGACTTGATGCAAATCCCGGTGTAGCGGCTCCTACGCTTACGGACAGTCAGATTTTTGGCTCTGCTCCAGGACCTCGATGAATCGCATGAAACGATGTTCCTTCACCGGCTCTCCTGTCTTGTTGTAGATCGCGACAAGATTTTTCAGGTTCCTGGTCAAAATCGCACGGTTCGAACTCCTCTGCAGATACCGCTCGTCGTACCCATACCCAGCCTGAGTCAGAAAGCGCGCGCAATCTCTCTCGGTCAATAGCGCTCCAGCATTGAAGCAGTCGACGAAGACCTTGTAATGCTCTGAGTCGAACTTGACCAGAAAATGGCCCGGCATGCCGATCCCGACGCAGGGGAGACCAAGACGCTGGCTGACGAGGAGGTAAACCATAGACAGGCTGATCGGGATGCCCGTCCGCCGATCAATGACCCGATTCAGGTAGCTGTTGTCCGCCTCGTAATAGCTCTTGGTGTTGCCTCGGAACCCCTGTTCAGTGAATAGGTACCGTCCGAGAACTTTGACGGCTTCCTCTCCTGAGACTCGAGGGCCCAAGCGTTCCCTGACTTCGGCCGCCATTCCCTCCAATGCCCGCGTGTAGGTGTCCACTTCAAGGTTCGGATACGCGTACCGGGCGATGAGGAAGGCGCACCGCTCCAAATCAATGCCACGGTCAGAAAGCCCGACAAGGGTGCGGAGTTCATCCTCCAACCGACCCCCCCGAATCTGGTCGAGCACTCCCTCGATCCGTTTTGCCATCTCCGGCTGTTCTATCTCTGCTTCCACCAGAAACGGCACAGCGGAGTCCCCGAACCCGGCGAGCTTAGACTCGATCGTCTTAGCAATCCGCTCGTTCTCGTCCGAGAGCAACCGGATGAGCGCTCGAATCTGACTTTCACTCTCCGACATACCTCCCAACCTCCCATGCGCCCATCGGGAGCCCGACGGGGTGAGACATCCTTGTTGAGGAGCGTGGGACTCAGCCCATCGCCTTCTGAAACGCGCGCGTACTCCCGTAAAGACAGATCGCGTCAAAAATCATCAAGATGACCACCACCATGCCAACCTTGGGGAGCGCATCGGCCCATCCAGAGAGGATCAGAGGTCGAACCGCATCAATCGCCCATGTCATGGGATTAAATTGCGCCAGAGTGCTCATCCATCCCGGCATAGCTGATAGAGGGACGAGTGCTGAGCTTAGGAAAATCAGGGGCAGGGAGAGAAAGCCGAGCACGGAAAAGAAATCCCCATGGCTCTTTACCGTGAAAGCCATGGCCATTGAGATCGCGGTTAAACCAACGCCGAAGAGCATCCCGATACACAGGACAACGGCAATGCCGAGCAGACCAGTGGCTGGGCGGACTCCGAAGAGGTAGGCGACAGCCAGAATGACCAGGATCTGAAGGGCCGTGATGGTCGTGACGAAGAGGAAGCGGCTCAGAATCACAGAGGTTCGATGAATGGGGGTCGCCAACAGTCGCTCCAGAAACCCGTTTTCTTTATCAAACAGCAGATCCACGCCCCCTGAGAGGCCGTTGTTCAGGACGGTCATCACCACGACGCCGGCCGCGAGGAAGCTCATGTAGCTGGGAGCCTGCACCACTTGGGTATTCGTTGCTCGTTCAAACAAGCTTCCAAAAAAGATGAGCCAGAACAGCATCGGCTGAATCAGCGTGAAGATCATGCTGAATTTCTCGCGGCTCAGGCGGTGCACCCAGCGCATGGTCAGCGCACTGATTTCTTGCAGGTACTGATGCATACACGGTTCTGGAGGCTACCTGGCCAATCCCTGGGTGGGTGGCTACTCCTCCACTCCCTTCGGAAATTCCTCACGGATCGGATGCCCGGTATGAGCGACGAACACATCATCCAAACGCGGGCGGTGGTATTCGATGAACTCCAGTCGACAGGAAAGCTGATTCGCCGCTTGCAGAATGGCTGGGAGGGCCTTTTCCTGGGACTCCACCCGGATTTCCATGCCGTTCGGCCTAGCATTGATGGTTCGAATAGAAGGCTCGGCTTTAAGCGATGAGGCCAGCGACTCGATGCGACTCGCGTCAGATGGTGCGATCGTCAAGGAGACCACATCGCCGCCTAATCCCGCTTTCAATTCGCTCGGAGATCCGAGGGCCTTGATGTGACCGCTATCGAGGATGGCTAAACGATCGCATAACTGATCCGCCTCGTCGAGGTAGTTCGTCGTCATGAGAATCGTGATGCCGCGATCTCTCAGGCGACGGACATATTCCCAGATGCGCAGCCGGCTTTGAACATCAAGCCCGAGAGTCGGCTCGTCCAAGAATAGCAGCTTTGGATTCGGCAAGAGGCCGCAGGCAATATCCAGCTTGCGCTTCATACCGCCCGAATAGGTTTTGGCTGGCTGGTCGGCGCGCTTTTCAAGATCAACCAACTTGAGGACTTCACTGATCCGACTCACGGTCTCGCGCTTCGGCAGATGATACAGATCGCCGAGCAGAAGGAGATGTTCGCGCCCGGTGAGAAATCGATCGATCGCGCGTTCCTGAGGCACGTAACCGATGAGACCGCGCACACGATCGGGTTGCTGGACGACATCATGCCCGAGCACGATGGCCTGGCCGCTGGTGGGTCGAACGAGGGTAATCAGAATTCTGAGCGTCGTGCTTTCCCCGCTCCGTTGGGCCCCAAGAGACCGAAAATTTCTCCATGCCGTACCTGTAAGGAGACATCCTCGATCGCCGTGAGCTCGCCGTATGCCTTGCCCAGCTTGACCGTCTCGATGGCCGGTATCGAATCCATCACCCGTACCCTCTCGCGCCATCGCGCTCGTGCATCTTGAACTGGAGCAGATCAATGAGACGGCGCGCGTGCTGCAAGAGGGTCTCTGCCTCAAGCAGGAACTGCTTTTCGAGCGGTGTGAAGTCGAGAGACGCTGATACGTGGTTGACCAAGGTGTCGTCATCGAGCTCAAGGCTCAGGAGCTGCCGCCACTGCTGTCCGAGATCATGCATCCGGAGATACGACTCGAGTAATCGCATCAACTCCATACGCACCGACTCTTCGAGCGTGGACGGCGTCGGCGATGGCATCAGCGCAACCGTCGCCTGGCGGTAGGTTCTGTCAAAAGACTGTTGCCGGATTTGATACCGACTGACGCCCTGCAGCAGAATATTAGACCGGCCATCTGGTAGGTGATGGATACTAACTAGGCGGCCCACACAGCCAACTTCAAAGATAGGAGGGTTGCCGTAGTAATCATCCTCCCAACCCTCTTTCAGCAACGCCATCCCGATGCAACGCCCTTCGGCTGAGGCATCGCGGGTCATGTCGCGGTAGCGAGGTTCGAAGATATGCAGGGGCAGGAACGTCTTGGGGAAGAACACGACGTTGGGAAGGGGAAAGACCGGGATGCAGTCAGGCACTCGGAACGAAGGATCCTGGTCAGGATAAGAGCAGTCTGGCTCCGCTTGCATGGTTCACGATAGCCGAAGCTCTCGCTCAAAGTCAACCTCACGAACCGCTCCATCAAGGTCGCTTGAGAATCAGAAAACCCTCTCCAGGACAAGCGAATTGCAGGTTTTCGCTTGTCGTGTTATAAGCCATCACAGTGTGAAGAGATCGTTCACACGGGTTGATGTTTTGGGAGCTAGAGCTCTCCACGAATGAACACAACGGCATCACAACGACGTCCCTGGTGGAGCGGTCCGTGCCTCGTCATTCTCTGTCTCCTCCCTTCGAGCGGGGCCTACGAAACAGGGAACTCCTTCGCCTCCCCCACGTCGAGTTTCCGCCAGGCGGAGGCCGGCTACAGCTACATCTTCCCGCGTGATCATGGGGCGCACGAGGAGTACCAGACCGAGTGGTGGTATTACACCGGTCACCTGTCCACGGCGGCCGGTCGTCAATTCGGGTACCAATTGACGTTCTTCCGAAGAGCACTCGCTTCCGAGGCCGCCCGGACAAATCCCTCCCGGTGGGCCATCAGGCAGCTGTACCTGGCTCATTTCGCACTGTCAGATCTCGATCGAGCGAGATTCCGGTTTGCTGAGAAGATCAGCCGTGCTGGAATTGGCAAGGCGGGGGCTGACGCTGGCCGGCTGCGTGTCTGGATCGACCGTTGGTCGGCCGAAGCGCTAACTGGCACGCACGAGCCGCACCATCTGGAAGCTTCGACGACTGAGTTCTCAATCGACCTCGTGGTGAATCCAGAAAAACCACCTATTGTTCACGGTAGACGAGGCATCAGTCGAAAGGGAGACGCCCCCGGGCAAGCCTCTCATTATTATTCCTTGACGCGCCTGGGTACCACCGGCACAGTCACCATCGGAGATCAGCCACTTGCCGTCCGCGGCACCAGTTGGATGGATCACGAGTTCAGCTCAAGTGACCTGGGAGAGGACCTCACTGGATGGGATTGGTTCAGCATCCAGCTCGACAATCAGATGGAATTGATGCTGTATCAGTTGCGCCGTGAGGATGGAGGGTTTGCTCCGGCGTCGAGTGGAACCATGGTGTATCCCGATGGAGACACTCGGCACCTCTCAGCCTCAGACTTTGCCGTCGATGTCCTCGATCGTTGGACGAGTCAGACGAGCGGGGCTCGCTATCCTAGTCGATGGCGCGTGACGGTGTTTCCCGAAGAGCTGACCTTGGAATTGGTGCCCAGACTTGCGGAGCAGGAACTCATGACGGAACGCAGCACGCGCGTGACCTACTGGGAAGGAGCTGTGGGCGTGGCCGGCACACAGCAAGGAGCCTCGATCGAGGGTCAGGGTTACGTTGAGCTGACTGGCTATGCGCAGCCGCTCAAGCAGCGT
>JBHICF010000006.1:0-25629 GCA_046759485.1 Nitrospiraceae bacterium | reverse complement strand
TATGAATCGCCACGATTCCGCCGGTGAGGTTTCGGTATTCCACGTGCTGAAACCCGGCTTGGAGCAGGAGTGTCTTCAGACCTTCCTGGTCCGGAAAGGCTCGAATCGAAGCGGGCAGATACTCATAGACGCCAGTGGTGTCAGCCGCCACGAACGTCCCGACCCGAGGGAGCAAGTGAAAAGAATACCAGTCATACAGGTGTCGCAGCCAGGTTCGCGTTGGCCTGGAGAATTCCAGACAGATAAACCGCCCCCCCGGCTTGAGGACGCGCCGGATTTCCGCCAAGGCGTGGGTGAAGTCACCCACGTTGCGGATACAGAACCCCGCGATGGCAGCGTCAAAACTGGCCTCGCGGAAGCCAAGCCACTCGCTATTGCCTTGCAGGCACGCAATGCGGTGAGGCAGGCCGCGATGCACAATCTTTCGCTGACCTTCACGGAGCATGGCTGCATTCAGATCAAGGGCCACCACTCGGCCATCACGCCCCATCCGCTCGCCTAGCAGCAAGGCCAAGTCGGCTGTGCCAGCTCCGATATCAAGTGCCCGGCCATTCGTCGCCTCCGGAACCAGAGTACTCGCGAGCCGTTTCCAGCGGTGATGCAGGCCAAGACTGAGGAGCGAATTGTTCAAGTCATAACGTCGCGCAATGGCGGTGAACATCCGTTGGACGGCCTGCTCCCTGGCCGTTCCGGACCACTGGGAAACGCTCTGTCCCTCTGCAGCTGTAGCTTCTTTTGCCGTCTGTTCCTCAAGCTGAAGCATCGAGAGGACCTAGCACCGGCGCGAACGCTTTGTCAAGCGCAGTGGATAGGGGTTGCGACGTCCTGAGTTCGCCGTGACAACCGGGTTCCATCGAGTCCCTGGGTGATCCGAACCCGTGAGGGAGCGTCCACCGTGGTATAATCGCGCACTTATGAGTCGATCAATCGTCATCCGAGGGGCCCGAGAGCACAACCTCAAGAACATCGACGTTGAGATCCCGCGGGATAAGCTCGTCGTCATGACCGGCCTCAGCGGGTCCGGCAAGTCATCCCTCGCCTTCGACACGATCTATGCGGAAGGACAGCGGCGGTATGTCGAATCGTTGTCGGCATATGCTCGGCAGTTTCTTGAACAAATGGGTAAGCCGGATGTGGACTCGATTGAAGGCCTCTCACCCGCGATTTCGATCGAGCAGAAGAGCACCAGCCACAATCCTCGATCAACCGTGGGAACCGTGACCGAGATCTATGACTACCTGCGACTGCTGTTTGCCCGAATCGGCCATCCATTTTGCTACAACTGTGGGAATGAAATTACCGTGCAAACCGTCCAGCAAATGGTCGATGCGATCAAGACCTTACCTGAAGGGACGAAATTCCAGGTGCTGGCTCCCATCGTGCGGGGGCGGAAGGGCGAGTACCGCAAGGAACTCCTCGACATGCGTCGGACTGGATACGTGCGGGCCCGAATCAACGGCCAGATCGTCGACCTCGGCGAGGACATCAGCCTGGCGAAACATCGCAAGCACACGATCGAAGTGATTGTCGACCGCTTGGTCATGCAGCAGACAGACGCGCTGACAAGGCGACTCGCAGACTCGATTGAGACCTCGCTGAGATTGGCTGGCGGGTTAACGGGGATCCTCACGGATGGCGGCAAGACGTTCCTCTACAGCGAAAAGCTGGCATGTATTCGGTGTGGAATCAGCTATCCCGAGATTACGCCTCGCGTGTTCTCCTTCAACAGTCCGCATGGGGCCTGCCCGGCCTGCGATGGAATCGGGTATGTGGTGCCGCCCGATGGGCCGGCGGAAGATGACTTCACCCTGTTAGAACACTGCCCGGTCTGCGAAGGAACTCGGCTCAAGCCGGAAAGTCTTTCAGTCAAAATCGAACGGCGTTCGATTTCGGAGGTCACCCGGCTTTCGGTCCGCGCGGCCGCAGATTATTTCAACTCACTCCGGTTGTCCGAGCGAGAGCAACTGATCGCGCTTCGTATTCTGAAGGAAATCCGGGAGCGCTTGGGTTTCCTCGTCAATGTCGGCCTGGATTACTTGACGCTCGACCGCACGGCGGCCACGCTGTCGGGCGGTGAAGGTCAGCGGATCCGCTTGGCGACGCAAATCGGCTCGGGCCTGGTTGGAGTGTTGTATATCCTCGATGAGCCATCGATTGGTCTCCACCAGCGCGACAACCGTCGGCTCCTCCAGACGCTGCTCCGGTTGCGGGATATGGGGAATACCGTCGTAGTCGTGGAGCACGACGCTGACACGATGCTCGCCGCTGACCACATCCTCGATCTCGGCCCGGGGGCCGGCGCGCTCGGGGGCTATGTGGTTGCGCAAGGGACTCCGAAGGATATCATGGCGACCGATGCGTCGTTGACAGGGAACTATCTACGTGGCGACGTTAAAGTGACGCTACCCAAGCGGGATCGTTCCTCAAGAAGGTTCCTCAGCGTCGTCGGCGCGAGAAAGCACAATCTGAAGGAAATCACGGCGCGTATTCCACTCGGGTTGTTCACCTGCGTGACGGGGGTATCAGGATCCGGGAAGAGTACCCTCGTACTGGAAGTGTTGTTTCACTCCCTCGCACAGCTGCTGTACCGTAAGAAGCCCAGGATCGACGGGTGCCTAAAACTCACAGGAGTGGACGCCCTGGATAAAGTCATCGACATCGATCAATCCCCGATTGGGCGGACACCTCGGTCGAACCCGGCCACCTATACCGGCCTGTTCAGCTTCATCCGAGATTTGTTCGCGAAGCTGCCGGAGTCGCGGGTCCGGGGATACAAGGCGGGACGGTTCAGCTTCAACGTCAAAGGTGGTCGCTGTGAGGCGTGCCAGGGCGATGGCTTGATCAAGATCGAGATGCATTTCCTGCCCGACATCTACGTGAGCTGCGAGGTCTGCAAAGGGCAGCGGTACAACCGTGAAACTCTGGAAGTGCACTACAAAGACCGGAGCATCGCCGATGTCCTCAGCATGACCGTGGACGAAGCGCTGGAGTTTTTCCAGCACATCCCGCCCATCAAGGCCAAGCTGCAGACTCTGCACGATGTCGGATTGCACTACATCAGACTCGGCCAGTCTGCGACCACACTGTCCGGAGGGGAAGCCCAGCGGGTCAAACTCTCGCGTGAGCTCTCCAAGCGAGCGACCGGGCGAACATTGTATATCCTGGATGAACCGACGACAGGGCTGCACTTCGCGGATATTCAGCGTTTGCTGGACGTCCTCAACCGTCTTGTGGAGGCGGGAAACACTGTCGTTGTGATCGAGCACAATCTCGATGTGATCAAGAATGCTGACTGGATCATCGACCTCGGTCCTGAGGGAGGCGATCGCGGGGGCGAGATTGTCGCGGAAGGGCGGCCCGGTGACTTGGGGCGGGTGAGTCGGTCCTATACTGGGCGAGTGCTCAAGGAGGCAGGGATCTCGTCAACCTGAGTCAGGTCTACGTGATCGCTTCGTCGCTGAGCATGAGACCGAACCGAGGGGTTAGAAGTTCACGCGCAGATTAATGGCGCCAACGTAGATCGTGGTGTCGTACGACCCGTTCACCGTCGGATTCACATTGCCTCTCACGGTCCGTGGTTCATAGAGAAGGACCTTGAACGCCCCATCGAGCGCGATCGCCCCGGGCCTGAATGTCTCATCGCCGGACCTGCCGCACTGGAACAGGCCGAAGAACCGCCCCTTCCCTTTGCACAGGGCGCCGAGCCCGAACGAAATGGAATTGTTGTCGGAGTCGGGGATCTCAGGATTAAAGGTCCTGTCCGGGATCGGAGTCTCCGAATACCAGTAACCTGCCCGCACCGCTAACTCCCAATCTCTTAGCGCCGACGGTCTGAGCCATTTGTATTCGGTGCCAACCATGAAGGTGTAGGCACTACGCCAGTCCGCGGGAGATAGGATAGTAGTTCCATTCGAGAGCTGGATGTCCAGCTTGTCAATGGATTGCCAACCGGTATAGTCGACATCGACTTCCAGTTTCCATTCCTGTAGTCGATCCCGAACCGGCCAGAACGCAATCCCACCGGTGATGACCTCCGGCAGGTCAATGGTCTGAGAGGCATCGGCCACGGGGGCACCGTTGATCAGGAATTGGCCATCCATCTGGGTGTTGGCCTGACTGCGATAGATCAAGCCCACATTGAGGAGCGGCTTCCCGTCCATATTTCGTACCGGGGTCACGAGCAGGCTGGCGTTAAAGCCAACTGTCGTGTCTTTTCCGTTGATCTCAATTTGGGCACCGGCGGGGGGGAACGGTCCTGGGGAGATGGTCTGCCTCTCGAGATGACCTTCGCCCCAAAAGTCAAAGAAGGTGTAGATATCGGCGCCTAGCCCCAACGAGAGATAGTCATTGACCCGGTAGGCAATCGTGGGCTTGATGTCAATGAGCGGCATCGCGGCGAACACGGCGGCGCTGTTAAAGGGCCCGTTCGTCGGCCAGCGAGTCAGGGTGCCGAAGGGGGAGACCACGCCTACGCCTGCCGAGAGGTCACCCAGGAAGTTGATACCCAAGTCCTTTAGATTTGCTGTGACATAGAGATTGATGGGTGGGGGGTAGGCCACGCTTCCATCAAAACTGCTTTTCGCCGTTTGTCCTAAGGGGTTCTCGAAGGATGTTGAGCCCCCGACGAGAAGCACGCCGAATGAGGTCTGCACACCGCGCAACTGGGTCATGCCAGCTGGGTTGTAGTAGATCGCCGACGCGTCATCCGCCTGTGCGGTGAACGCGCTGCCTTGTCCGGTTGCGGTTGCGCTTTGATCGAAGATCCGATTCGCTCCTGCGTGGAGCGAGGAGGGGCTCACCATCAGTCCAACCAGAAGAATGATCACGAAGAGTGCAGCCACGGAGGTGCGACTCGTGATACGTTCATGTGCCTTCATCAACACCCCCTTCGCAGAGCAAGACTGGCGCAAAGCGAAACTGGCGGATGCGTCCGAGTCTCGGATGAGTACTGTCTGAAAAAAAAGAGACGCAGTGAGCAATCTCCGCGTCTCCTCACCGGTGATGGGGACCACACCTCAGATGAGCACCGGATCCCGTTTCTCGCTGCAACATTGATAATTCTGGAGTCCGACTCGCCTGTGTGGTCACGAGGCAGGTCAGGATTTTAGACATGGACAACAGACGACAGTTCACGGGTTTCGCTATCCTTTGACGCATTTTCCCACTTGAGTTCATCGTAGGAGACAACCCCTAGTCTGTCAAACAAACCATCAGAAAATGTTTGAGGGGGGTAGAGGGGGCTCGTTTCACTCTCCCGAGGGCGTGTGATCAGCCAGAGTCCCTGCCAGTGGTGTGACCAGTCGGGTGGGTTTCGGAAGGCTGCAGGAATGCGAATGAGGTCGTCGTGGGGTGACTAGGGGAGGCCGTCAAGAACTGGGGGGGGTGGTGGCGCGCTTACGTCGGGCTCTGTGATGAGTGGGACGTCTAGCGATTTCGCGATTCGCCGGACACCCTTTTCGCTCGCCTGTAGGGCATCCTCGGCCTGTTTCCGTGAGGTGATGTCACGCGCGACGGCATAGACCAACCCACCCTTTGGAAAGAGGGCGGCCTGCCACTGCATCCACCGGTAGCAACCGTCCTCGAGCCGATAGCGATTCTCGAAAAAGGTGACCCGGTGTCCCTCCGTGAGCTCTTGGAGCGCGGCCGTGGTCCGTTCGCGATCCTCTGGATGCACGAACTCGAAGAAGGTTTTCGAGAGAAGCTCCTTTGAGCTCATGCCCAAGGTCCGTTCAAAAACCGGATTCACGCGTTTCAGGTATCCGTCCGTCCCCGCGATGCAATGCATATCAAGCGCGAGCCTGAAAAAACGTTCTTGCGCTTCCTCCAAGCGTCGATATTCTGGCCCGTTCCGGCGGGCGACGGCTAACTGCTTGTGCAGAAACAGCGCCTCCTCGACGAGCGTGTGTTTTTCCTTCATCGGATCCCTCGGTACGACTGATGATCACTCTTCCGACGCGACAGAACCTCTCACGCGGATAGTACCCATGAAGCATGAGGCTCAAATGGCCACGCCACATTATGCTGAGAGCCTGCCCATGTCAAGCGGCGGATCGAGAGGGTAGGCGAGTGGTGAAATCGGGGAGGCTTAGACGAGGGAGACCAGCAGCTTGCGGATTGCAGCGGCCGTCTTGGCATCCACTCCAGCGGCGTCTCGCAGCTGTTCGTCCGAGGCTTGCGCGATCCGGTCTAGGCTACCGAACCGTCTGAGCAACCGGTTTCGGCGTATTTCGCCCACGCCGGCGATCGCATCCAGCCGAGACGACACCAGAGCCTTTCCGCGGAGTTTCCGGTGATACGTCACCGCGAACCGGTGCGCCTCATCGCGAATCCGCTGCAGTAGGTGGGTTGCGGGGGATGTGGGGGCCAGGATGATGGGATTTTTCCGGCCGGCAACAAAGACACGTTCTTCCTTATCTGCCCGTGCCTTGGCGAGTCCAATGATTGGAAGGTGCGCCTGCTTGACCTGCCGGAGCCCTTCCTTCGCGGCTGCCAGTTGGCCGAGTCCCCCGTCGATCAACACGAGGTCAGGCAGCGGCAGATGTTCAGTGTCCCCGTACCGTCGGACCACGGCCTCCTGAATGCTCGCGAAGTCGTTCGCACCTTGCACCGTTTTGATACGGAACTTCCGATAATCTGACTTCTTGGCCTGGCCGTCTTCCCAAACGACCAGCGAAGCCACCGACTGGTCGCCCATGGTGTTCGAAATGTCGAACCCTTCAATCCGCTGTGGCGTTCGATCGAGACGCAGCAGCCGTTTGAGCTCTTCGCCAGCCCGGCGATCGGTTTCCTTGTTCCGGAGATGATCCGCGAGCGTAGTGGCGGCATTCTCTTCAGCCAGCTGCAGCAGCTGGTGTTTCGCCCCGCGCTCCGGCGCGACGACCCGGACCGTCTCTCCCTTTTTTTCAGAGAGCCATGCTTCGATCAAGCTGGCTTGGCTGACTGCGGTTGGCACCAGGAGTTCCTTGGGCGGCAAAACCTCCTTGTTGTAGAACTGCTCGATAGCGGATCTGACGACCTCTTCATCAGCGGCATCGCCTCCCTCGGGCCAAAAGAAGTCCTTCCGGCCGATGAGCAGGCCACCACGGATGAATAGCATTTGCAGATCTACAGCGGGCCCATGACGGGCCAGCCCGATCACGTCCTGATCTGTGAAGGACGTCTGGGCGACGCGCTGTTTTTCGAGCGTTCGCTCGATTTTCATGATGCGATCCCGCAAGCGCGCCGCCTCTTCAAATTGTTCGAGCCCAGCCGCCGCGTGCATCTCTGCGCGCATCGTTTCCAATAGCTCAGTGTCTCGTCCTTCCAGAAACATCCGCACCTGTTTGACGATCTGGTGATACTCGTCCCGGGTTTGGTTCCCGATACACGGTGCCATACAGCGCTTGATCTCGAACTCAATGCAGGCCCGCTCGGCTTTTCCGTTAATCTCGATCTCGCAGGTGGCCAGCGGGAATACCTTGCGGATCACTTTCAAGGTCTCCCGCATCCCACCGGCGGGGACATAGGGCCCGTAATAGAGTGCACCATCCTTCTGGATTTTTCGCACGATGGACAAACGGGGGAAATCTTCCTTCACGGGTAGGCGCAGATAGGGGTACTGCTTGTCGTCTCGCAGGACCACGTTGAACCGAGGCCGATGCCGCTTGATCAGGTTGCTCTCGAGGATCAAGGCCTCAAGTTCGGATCGGGTCACGATGCTCTCAATGTCCACGACCAGGCTGAGCAGAAGCTTGGTCTTTGGGGTGTGCTCGCCGCCTCTCTGAAAGTAGGACCGGACCCGGTCGGAGAGCACGGTGGCCTTGCCGATGTAGAGGATCTCACCTCGGACGTTCTTCATGAGGTACACGCCGGGCTGATCGGGCAAGTGGTCCAGCTTGGCCTGGAGTTCTGGCGATGCGAGCAAGGTCGGTGGCATGAATCAATTGTACGGCTCGAGGCTGGGGCGGGGCAAGTTGCGGAACGTGTTCTGTCGGAAGACGGTGTTCGCCGTCCCGTCACTGGAGAGTGCGTAGGAAGGCGCGGCTCAGGGTTCCCCGAGCGACTTCAGCGACCGGGCCCTTCATGGTGAGGCTTAAATCCTTTGCGACTTCAATGGACATGACCCCGCCTGGGGCTCTGACCTTGACAGGACTCCGTACCAATCCAAGCCGGATGGCAGCGCTCGCAGCGGCACAGGCGGAGGAGCCCGAGGCAGAGGTCTCACCTGCCCCCCGCTCCCAAATGAGGATGAAGAGTTCCCGGGGGCCGGTCGGCATGGCGAGTTGCACGTTGGTGCGTTTGGGGAACAAGGGATGACATTCCAGCTCCGGGCCGAGGGATAAGAGCTCTTCTCTGGTCCATCGACGCCCTTTTGGCCTGAAGATGACACAGTGTGGGTTCCCCACACTGACTCCGGTGAACCGCAAGCGCGTTCTGCCCACCGTGATCGGCTGATCAATGAGTTCCCGGACCTTGAGATGGCAGGGCAGTGATTGTGGCCGAAAAGTCGCTTGTCCCATTTCAACGGTGACGGTACTGGCGTCGCCTGCCCGATCGATGTGGAGCACAACTGCCACCACACCTCCCTTGGTTTCGACCGTAAACGTTTTCCGGCGTGTCTTCCCGATAGCATGGAGATACCGAGCAAAGATACGAAGTCCGTTGCCGGACTTCTCCGCTTCGCTGCCGTCGGGGTTGTAGATGCGTACGCCGAAGTCAGCTCGCTTCGACGGAACGCTCGCCAAAATGCCGTCACTCCCGACGCCCCTGTGCCGGTCGCAGATGGCCCGGACATTCGCAGATGTGAGACGGAATCCAAGTTGGCCTGGTTCCATCACGAGATAATCATTGCCGAGGCCGTGACCCTTGAAAAATCCGTTCTTCATCTCAATCTCTCTACCTCAGTGGTGCGCGATCAATCCAACGCGTACAGGCTGCTGACGGGGGACTAGCACTGGCGTTCAGGTGTGGGAATGGATCAGACCAGAGCCGTGCCGGGCGGTTTCTCGATCAGCTCGACCTCGTATCCGTCTGGAGCATCAATGAAAATGAACCGGCTGCCGGAAGACGTGCGAGTGGGACCATCCGTGATCTTGATCTGCTTAGCATTGAGGGCGCGGATCGTCTCGTCGAGATTGTCCACCTCAAACGCGAGGTGAACAAGATCCTCTTGGACCCTCACGGGTCCGCTGGGAGGATAGCTACATAACTCAATGAGCTCGTCGCTGCTCGGGACGGCCAAGAAAGCCAGGTGTGAGCCTCGCGGTGAAGTTTTCCGTTCGAGCACTTGCAGGCCGAGCACATCGGTATAGAACGCGATGGTCTGATCGATATCACTAACCCGCATACGGGTATGGAGAAGTTTCTTGACCAACTTGAAGACCCCTTATGTCGCCTCCTCGTTTCGGTCATTCTCTCCCAGCCTGAGCCTGCTCTTGCGCATAAGAATCTCGTGTGTGCCGGGGAGGTGAAGGCTGGGCATCGGTCCGAGGGCTTCATACCCGCGTCGGGTATAAAACCGCTGTGCACGGTCGTTGAAGTCCGAGACGCGCAGGTACAAATGTGGCACGCGAGTGAAGACCAACCTCTCCACGTAGGCCAGGAGCGTACTGCCAAGCTTTTGGGAACGGGCCCAGGGAGCAATGGCCAGCAGGTCTAGGCAATCGCCGAATAGGAATCTCCGCCCGAGCAGCGCCAGGCCAGCGACGTCATCCCCCGAGGCGATCACGAAACCCTCCCGGGTGGACATCAACGAAGCGAACACCCGTTCCCAATCCTCAGCCGAATAACCCAAGTCCTTCCAGGGATCTGACAGGCCTAAGAGCTGGCTCGCCGCGACGCGGTCACTCGGCAGGTAGGGTCTCACGGCCAGGCTGGATGGGTTCAACGGTCGATCCTCACGAGTTTGGCTGTGCAAGTTGTTCTGGCTTTCGACCATCGTGGCTTGCCGCATCCTATCACTATTGGGGGAGGCCCATCCAGGCAGTGTCCACTGCGAGAGGTCGACCTGGGGAAGTCTGACGTTGACGAGCGATCGGTTGGGCTGGTATGGATGCAACGGCGATGAACGGTCGAGACTGGCAGATAGCGCGTATTCTAGGGATCCCGATCAGGATCCATGCCTCATGGTTCCTCGTGTTCGTCTTTGTCACGTGGAGCCTTGCGAGCGGCTATCTGCCTGAAATGGTTCCCGGCCAGACGGTCATACGGTACTGGGGCATGGGAGGCGTGGCCGCGCTGTTGCTGTTCCTCTCTGTGCTCTTGCACGAGCTGGGCCACTCCTACGTTGCGCTGCGCTATCGTGTTCCGATCGTGCAGATCACGTTATTCATTTTTGGAGGCATGGCTCAGATGAATCGTGAGCCGCCTGGACCACGCGCCGAATTTCTCATCGCCATCGCAGGCCCGATTGTGAGCTTCGTCCTTGGGGTCATGTTCTTGGGGCTGGTGTCTGTCGCAGGGTCGGCAGAAGGACACCACGGCCTTGTCACCCTCGGCATCCTGCTCGGGTCAATTAACCTTCAACTAGGGTTGTTCAACCTCATCCCGGGCTTTCCGCTCGATGGGGGGCGCATGCTCAGAGCTGGGCTCTGGGCATGGTCCGGAGATTTCTACCGAGCGACGAAGCACGCTGCCTTGGCCGGACAGGGGTTTGGGCTCGCCTTTGCGCTCCTGGGAGGCGTCTTACTCTTCGGAGCGATGACCGGCACCATGCCAGGACCGCTCGCGGCGAACGGCGGCTGGATTCTGATGATCGGTGTGTTCCTCTACATGGTGGCGCTGAGCAGCCGCCGCCAGGCGGCACTCCGTGCCAATCTGGTCAGCGTAGCCGTCGGCGATCTCATGGTGCGGGAGGTCATCACCGTGAGTCCTGAGCTGACGATCAACGAGGCGATGGTGCAATATTTTTTGCGGTATGGACACGGCGGGTTCCCGGTTGAAGCCGATGGACGGATGCTTGGCATGCTGACTGTGCGAGACATCCAGTCAGTGCCTCAATCCGTGTGGCCTTGGCGACGGGTACGCGATCTGATGCAACCCTGGTCGCCCGCGATGGAAATCACCCCAGGGGTGCCGGCTGTGAGTGCGCTCGAGCAGATGGTACGGGAAGGACAAGATCGCCTCGCTGTGATCCAGGATGGCCACCTCGTCGGACTCGTGACCCGCTCTGGAATCAGGCGATTCCTACAACTTCGGGGTGGAATTCGGTGAGTAGAGAGAAATGAGAGGATCTGCCCAGGACCTCAGGTCAAGCTTCGACTTCCTTCTCAGCCGGCGTTTCTTCTACCACTGGCTCGGCCTGCGACTCGCCGTTCGGTGGTTCCACCGGTTGAGGGTTCCCCAGACGTGCCATGGCGATATTTTGGGCGATCGCCATCCGGACCAGGTGAACAGCCAGCAAGAATCCGTACACCACGAAAAAGAAGTTGAACGCTACACTGTAATAGTCCACGAGTAGGAACGGCATACATAGAACGATCACCGCGCTGGCGATTAACGTGGCTAATACGAGGCGCTGGCAAAATCGTTCATCTGGTTCTTGTTCAATGGGCTTCAAGGCCCACGCGTACCGGCGTGATCGTGCGATGCGGGCTTCGCGCACGGTGGCCTCCGGCAGACCTGCCCGATTCAGCACCCCGTAACCTCGCACGATAAAGAGCCAGGGTGCGGTCCAGAGCGGCCAGTAGTGCGATCCCATATACATATCGGTTGTCAGCAGCGCCGCGTAAGAAGGCGCATATAACAAGCCGAGGAACAACGGGGCGAGCCGGTCGTCGGTCGGCCTCTGCCCGGTGGGTCCACCATGGACGAGTTCCCGTTCGAAGAGAGGAAATCCGTATTTCAAAATGATCAGAGCGATGGCGACACTCATGGTCTTGTCTGGAATGTAGCGAAGGAAATTCTGTACCCAGTTGACCGTGGCCCAGCCAAAGCTGTCGGCCCACGCCAGCCCCAGAAACACCTCAAGGTAATCACGCACTCTCTGCTGCGACCCTAAGGAATAGCGCTCAAAGGTGCTGAGGAGATCGGGATTCAACGTAAACATGGTCTGCTCTGAGAGCGCAGCTTGGACAAACGTTCCCGGGATGCTCATGACCAGCGCTCCCAGCACACCGAAGCTCAGCAAGTACCGGAGGTGGGGCATGGCCGATGAGGAAGTGAGGCTGAGGTATTTCCTGAAATTGGGGCGGCGGGCCATCATGCCCCAAAAGAATCCGCCCGCCATATTGACTAAGGCCCATGGGAAGATCGCCAGGTCAGCGTTGGGTTCCGGGTACAGGAGCCAGTTCACCACCGAGTTCGACAGCAGTGCGACGGAAGCCCCCCACCACGGTCCGAGCAGGATCGCAGCGAAGGCGGTCCCCATCATGTCAAGATAGAGGATGCTCTCCAACCGCACGCTGAGCACGAGGCCAAGGTAATTCAACATGACCCCGGTCGCCGCGATGATGAGGATTTCGTAGAGGAACAGGTGAGCGATGGGTGGTTCGAGGCTTGTGAACCACTGGATCAGAGCCGACGGCTTCCTGTCCAAAACCTTCTCTTTTTTGGCGGACGCATACCGTCTTCTGAAAATCTGAAAGCGCTTCCTGAGACTGAGAGATCGGTCAATGATCGTCAGGAGAGCCGCCACGATAGCTACGATTGTCGTGGCCGCCAACAGCGTTTCTCTACTCATGATTCAGGACACTCCGTACCACTCGAAGGACGTCTGATGCCAGTTCCGAGCCATGACGCGGAGCAATCCCCTTGCCCCTGGCGCGCAGGCGCGCAAACTGAAGGCAGCGTAAGCCATGTTACCGCGAACGCTGATTTCCGACCAGAAAAATGTCAGATTTATGACACAGTAGATCCACTGGGGCAGTAACGCTCACGGTTGCGGATGCCGCGACCCAAGACGGCGCCAGATTCGAGGGCGGGGAAGCCAAAACAGCTCCCAAGGGCCGGCCTCTCGCAGAGGAGCGGATGAGGAAGGGAACACTTAAGAAGGATGACTTATTTCAGAGGGATGACCGCCGAGGATGTGACGGACACCAGGAGATTCGGGAAGAGGCCGAAGAACACGACCCCGGCGACAGCGAACGCGAGGACTAGGGATACAGCCGGAGACGCTGCCACTCGGGGCTCAAGGCTCCCTGCCGGCTCCGGCTCTCGCATGTACATGAGCATGACCACCCTGAGGTAATAGTAGGCTGAGACGGCGGCAAACAGCACCGCGACGACAGCGAGCCACGTGAGGTCTGCCTTTACCGCGGCCATGAACAGATACAACTTGCCAATGAAGCCGGCGGTGGGCGGAATCCCGGCAAGAGAGATCATGAAGATGAGCATGATGAGCGCAGCCAGCGGCTGCCGTTTGGCCAGACCGGTGAAGTCCTCCAGCTCCTCTCCTTCCAGGCCACCCCGTCGAAGCGTCGCGACGACCGCGAAGGCGCCAAAAGTCATGAAGGCATAGACGGCCATATAGAGCATCACGCTCGAAAGCCCCAGGGCTCTGGCTTCTTCGCTGACTGAAGCCTGGCCGACCACTACCACGCCGATCAACGCGTAGCCGGCGTGCGCAATGCTCGAATAGGCCAGCATGCGTTTGATGTTGGTCTGGACGATGGCGACGACGTTGCCCAGGATCAGCGTGACGATACAGACGACAAGAAAGAGACTGCCCCAATTATCCTTCAACCCCTCGAGTCCTTCCAAAAAGACGCGCAAGAACGCTCCGAAGCTGGCTGCTTTGGATGCCACCGCCATGAAGGCCGTGACCGATGTGGGCGCGCCTTGGTAGACGTCGGGGGTCCACATATGGAACGGCACCACCGCGATTTTGAAGCCGAACCCCACCACCAGCAGAATCATGGCGAACACAAGAACAGGATCATCCAGGCCCCGGCTGTTCACGGCCTCAGCGACTGCAGAGAGACGAGTGCTGCCGGCGGCGCCAAACAACAACGAGATACCGTAGAGCAACACCCCCGAGGAGAACGCGCCCAACACGAAGTATTTCGCTGAGGCTTCAAGGGAGTGGGCTTCGAAGCGCTTGAACCCCGCCAACACATACAACGAGAGGGACATCAATTCTGTGCCAAGGTAAATGACCAGGAGGTCCGCACCTGACACCATGATCATCATCCCGACGAGCGACAACAGGATGAAGCCGTAATACTCGCCCAGGTTGATCCGCTCAGCCCGCAGATAGGTCAGGGACAGCAGGATCGTCAGCCCGCTTACGATGTACAGGAGGAGTTTCCAAAAACCGGCGTAAGGATCCAGAGAGAGCAGATCACCGAAGGCTATGACCCGGTTGTCCATCTGGGACAGGGTAATACCGAAGCAGACGACCAGTGACCCCATGCTGAGCCAAGCCAGCCAGTCCCTGCGCGAAGGAGGTGTGACGGGGTCCAGCGCCAGGACGAGGCAGGCCACGAACACCAGGATCAATTCCGGAAGGATGGCCGTCAGATCTGCGAGTGGCAAAGTCATAGATACAACCGGTTAGTTTCCACCCGGTGCCCCTGTGTTCGAGGCATCAGCGGTTATCTTGGGGGTGGCTGATTCAAGGTCAGGAACATGCCGCGCGATCATGCCGTTGGGCGCGTCGCCGTAGCCCAACAAATGGCTCACGCTACTATGCATGACAGTCAAAATCGGGTTCGGAAAGACACCGATCCAGAACACCAGCACGACCAACGGAACGAACGTCGCCATCTCCCTTCCGTTCAGATCGATCAGGCCTGCGGCCGTGTCTTCCTCCGGGACCGCAAACGCGACGCGCTGGACCATCCACAGAAGGTAGACGGCTGCCAGAATGACCCCTAGGGTGGCAATCACGGCTGCGGGCTTACTCCACAAGAAGGTTCCAATCAGCACAAGAAATTCACCCACAAAGCTGTTGGTGCCGGGGAGCCCGAGTGAGGAGAGCGCGAAGATGACCAGCACAGTGGCGTAGCGCGGCATGGGACGCGCGAGACCCATATTGTCCGCGATCATACGGCTGTGGGTCCGTTCATAGATCGCGCCGACACAGAGAAAGAGTGCCCCAGTCGTAATCCCGTGGTTAATCATCTGCATCACCGCGCCTTCGATGCTTTGGGCGTTGAGCACGAAGATTCCAAGGGTCACAAAGCCCATGTGGCTCACGCTGGAGTATGCAATCAACTTCTTAAGATCTGCCTGCGCGAGCGCCATGTAGGCCCCGTAGAGGATCGCGATGAGTGAGAGACTCACAATCAAGGGCGTGAAGGTCACGGTCGCGTCCGGCAGCATCGGCAGGGTAAACCGGAGGAAGCCGTAGGCACCCATCTTCAAGAGCACGCTGGCCAGGATCACACTCCCGGCCGTCGGGGCCTCCACGTGAGCATCCGGCAACCAGGTATGGAACGGGAACATCGGAACCTTGACGGCGAACGCAATGAAGAACGCCAAGAAGATCCAATGCTGGAAAACCGGATCGTAGCTCTCACGGCTGAGTTGCAAAATGTCAAACGTCTGTCCCCCCTGGAAATACAACGCGAGAAGGGCGATCAATAGCAAGACACTGCCGACCAGGGTATACAGGAAGAACTTGATGGCGGCATACAGGCGATGCTGCCCGCCCCAGACCCCGATGAGGAGATACATCGGGATCAGCATGACTTCCCAGAATATGTAGAACAGCACGAAATCCAGCGCGACGAAGACTCCCAGCATGGCGGTTTCCATCACCAGCATGACGGCCATGAACTCACGGACACGCATCTCGATGGCACGCCAGGACGCGAGGACACACAGGGGGATGAGGAATGTCGTCATGAGGATCAAGGGGAGACTGATGCCGTCCACGCCGACGCTGTAATTGATTGGCGGCGAGGTAATCCAGGCGACATGTTCGGTGAACTGCATCCCGGATGTCGCGGGATCGAATCGAGCCCACAAGGGCAGGGAGAGGAGGAAGTCGCCGAGCGTCACCATTAACGCGATCCACCGCGCGCTCGTTTCCTTAAAGCCAAACAGAAGAATCGCGCCGATGAGTGGCAGGAAGACCACGGCCGACAGCCACGGGAAGCCGCCCGATGTGAGGCCTGTCTCGCTCATGCGCTCACTCCCCTTTGTTCCGGTTGCCTCATCATGCGTTCCTAAAACAGAAGATACACAGTCAGAATCATCACGGCACCCAGGGCCATGCCCAGCGCGTAGTGCTGCGTCTGGCCGCTCTGGATCAGGCGCATCATCCAGCCGACCCAGGCCACGGCACGCGCCAAGCCATTGACGGCCCCATCGATCAGGGCGACATCCACCCACCTCCACAGGCGATCGGCTACCGTGAAGGTCGGGCCCACGACCGTTTTGTCATAAGCCTCATCGACGTACCACTTGTTGAACGAGAGCCGGTAAGCATGCCGCCACGTGTGGGCGAGACGATCCGGCAGTTCCGGCGCTCGGACGTAGACGAAATACGCAGCCCCGATCCCGGCGAGTCCCAGCAGCGAGGCGACGGCCATGATGCCGAGGGTGGCCGTCCCGGTGTGGTGAGCCTCCGAGCTACCGAACACGGGCGCGAGGAAGTCCGGAATCCCCATGTACCCGGTGATGATACTCAACGCCCCGAGGATCATAAGCGGGACGGTCATGGTCCGGGGAGGTTCCTGAATATGATCGGCGTGGCGCGGATCGACTCGAGACTGACCCCAGAAGACGACAAACACCAGGCGGAAGCTGTAAAAGGCCGTGAGGAATGCGGTGGCCAGCCCGAGCGTCGCCAACGTCTTCCCAAGCGTCCCCGCTGACCAGGCGGCGACCAAGAGTTCCTCCTTGCTCAGCATGCCCGCGGTAAGAGGAAAACCAGCCAAGGCCAGCGAACCAATCACGAAGGTCCAGTATGTGATAGGCAGCTTGTCCTTCAACCCTCCCATGCGGCGCATGTCCTGCTCGTGATGCAAGGCAATAATGACGGCCCCACAGCCCAAGAACAGGAGGGCTTTGAAGGCGCCATGGGTGAGGAGGTGATAAATACCCGCCGCGTAAGCTCCCAGACCACAAGCCATCACCATATACCCGAGCTGACTGACGGTGGAATACGCGACCACGCGCTTGATGTCGTACTGGGTCACCGCGATGGTGGCTCCCAACACCATCGTGGCGGCGCCAACGACGGCGACCACGTCCATGGCGGTGGGAGACAAACTATAGAGTGGTTCAACCCTGGCCACCATGAACACCCCTGCCGTGACCATGGTCGCGGCATGGATGAGAGCAGAAATGGGCGTGGGGCCTTCCATCGCATCCGGGAGCCACACGTGCAGGGGGACCTGCGCGGATTTTCCCACGGCTCCTGTGAACAGCAGAAGACAAAGGACCGTCAGGGTGGAGACCTCCCAGACGCCTCCGAGGGGGCTCAGGAGATTGAGGGTGTCACCTGCGAAGTCCGCAGCTTGCGTGAACACGTGCCGATACTCCAGTGAACCGAAGCTGGCCCAGATGAGAAGGAGCCCAAGGAGAAAGCCGAAGTCGCCGATCCGGTTGACGACAAAGGCCTTCGTCGCGGCGGCCCGCGCGGTAGGACGTTCATACCAGTGCGCGATCAGCAAGTAGGAACAGAGACCGACTGCTTCCCAGAACACGAACAGTTGCAAGAAATTATCGGCCATGACGAGCATCAACATCGAGAACGTGAATAGAGCGACGTACGCGAAGAACCGTGCATAGCCTCGCTCGCCTTGCATGTAGCGGATTGTGTAGACGTGGACGAGTGAACTCACCGTCGTCACGAGGACGAGCATGGCGGCGGTGAGACGATCGATGGAGAGACCGAAGCTGATGTGAAGGGCACCCGAGGTCGCCCACCTGTACAGGGGGACCGCAATCGTGTCTCCATCTAGCACATCCCAGACAGTGATCAACGACAGGAGTAAGGAACCCAGGACGGCCGGGACCGCGATCAGGTGAGCGCGCTCTTTGATCCAGTGGCCAGCCAGTCCGAGCGCCAAGAATGCAGCGAACGGCAGGAAGGGAATCAGTGCGTACTTCATAGCGTAGTCAGCGTGCCATCTACCATTTCAGCAACCGAAAATCATCCACATCAATACTCGCCTTGCTCCGGTACAGAGCAATGATGATGGCCAGGCCCACCGCTACCTCTGCGGCCGCGACCGTGAGCGTGAAAAACACGAAGACCTGTCCCGAAATGTTCTCCAAATAATGGGAAAAGGCGACGAAGTTGATGTTGGTTGCGTTCAACATGAGCTCGATTGACAGCAAAATGATGATGATGTTGCGGCGAATCAGGACGCCGACGAGCCCGGTCATGAACACGACCACACTGAGGATGATGTAGTAGGACAATGGGACCATTCAGTTCTCTTACAACGCGTCCTGTGAGGTGCCGAATGTGTTCATCATTGCGACCTCACGAGTTCCCCAGGTCCTTGATTGTGTCCCTTCGTCGAGCCAGCAATGCACGATCAATGCTCCATGATGCCCTTCTTGGCGAGCACGATGGCGCCGATCATCGCGACCAAGAGGATCAGTGAAGCCACCTCGAATGGAAAGAGGTAGGTGGTATAGAGAGCCTGGCCAATGGCTTCGGTGTTCCCCATGGTCTCCGCGCCAGGCGCTGGCGGTGGCGTGGCGATTTCCTGAGGCAGAGATTGCTGAATGGCCAACACGAACACCTCAGTCAGGATGGCCAGGCCCAGGAGGGTGCCGATCGGAAATTGAGAATGATATCGGTCTTCGCGCTTCACGCTGAGGAGCATCACCACGAAGAGGTAGAGGACGAGAATCGCGCCGGCGTAAACGATGATCTGTACAGCTGCCAGAAACTCTGCGTGCAGGGTCACGTAGAGTCCGGCCACGTGAAAGAACATGATCAGGAGGGAGAGCGCGCTGTGGACGGGATTGCGAAGCGCGACGACCAGAAGAGCGGTCAGAACGATGACACCGGCGAAGTAAAAGAAGAACAACAGATCGGCCACGATACAGATCCTCTCGCCCTCTGCGCGCGTCAGCTCACAGTCGTGAACAATCGACGATCACCGGCGTGGGACTCAACTCAGGCTCGTCAATAGCATCCAGGCGTGTGCCATCACATGTGCCCAAGTCTGGAGTCTGGCTGCTGCCTTGACCTCATTCACCACGTTCCGGGTTCATGCTCCGACCGGCTCCTCGAGAGGGCGAGGAGAATCGCGCTAATTCGGCTTCTGGGGTAAATCCTTGAACGACACGTTGAAGAACGCGACATTCGGGTGCTGAAATTCTAGTCGTTTCTCTCGAACCGTGAACGATCGGTCGCCAATCGCCAGAAGTTGCTCCTTATTCAGATGAAGCTGCCGTTTATCGTACACGGCCCATTCATACTCCCGCGTCATCGCGAGCGCATCAACCGGGCATGCTTCTACGCAGAGCCCACAGAAGAGGCAACGCGTCATATCCATGTAATATTCTTTGGCAAATCGCTTCGTAGGTTCATTGGGCACTTCAGCACTGAACACTTTGATGACTCGCGAAGGGCAAGCGGCTTCGCACAGGTCACAGCCCACGCACTTTTCGGTTCCATCGTCGTAACGCAGCAGGCAGAGCATGCCGCGATAACTGTCCGGCAGTGTCCGCTTTTCGTGTGGATACTGAAGGGTGATCGGTCTGTATCGTAATAGATGCATCAAGGTGGCCTTCATGCCCACGAGGATTTCGTAAAAGATCAGCGTCCTGATCCATTCTCTGAATTTCATAAACCGGCCTGTTCTGCTCCCCTGATCATCCCGGAAAGAAGTAGGCAGCAATAGAGGTCACGACAATATTCGCCAGAGCAATGGGCAGCATCACCTTCCAACCGAACCGCATGAGCTGGTCATAGCGAAGGCGTGGTAGCGTGGCACGGAGCCAGAAGAACAAGAACAGGAAGAAGTAGACCTTCGCTGCGAACCAGAACACACCTTCGGCCCAGGCCCAGGTGTCCGGGAGAAGCGTACCCGGGTAGGGGGCGTTCCAACCGCCGAGGAAAAGAGAAGCGGCGATGCAGGAGACCAGAATCATGTTGGCGTACTCCGCCAGGAAAAAGAAGGCGAACCGCATGCCGCTGTACTCGGTGAAGAACCCCGCCACCAGCTCGCTTTCAGCTTCAGGCAAATCGAACGGGACCCGATTGGTTTCGGCCACGGCGGAGATCACGAACACAACGAAGGCGAAGATCTGCGGAAACGGCGCGGCAAAAATAAACCAGTGCCAGAACCCGCCACTCTGTGCCTCGGTGATCGTCACCAAGCTCAGGGAGCCGGCGAGCAGGAGCACTCCGACGATAGCTAATCCGACATTCAGCTCATAGCTGATGACCTGGGCGGCGGAGCGGAGACCTCCCAGCAGTGAATACTTGCTGTTTGAGGCCCAGCCTCCCAGGATGACCCCGTAGGCCCCGATCGATGTGAAGGCCAGGATATAGAGAATGCCGATGTTGATATCGCTGATCACGAACGGCTTGACCTGAACGCCGAACCATTCCACCGGCTCATTGGGGCCAAACGGGACGACCGCGAATCCGATCAATGCCGGTACGAGGGTGAGGATCGGCGCCAGGCTGAACAGAAACTTATTGGCGCCGGCTGGGACGATATCTTCTTTGAAAAACAGCTTGAGGCCATCAGCGATGGGCTGCAAGATGCCGTAGGGACCAACTTCCATCGGACCCATCCGGTCCTGCATCCAGCCGAGCACCTTCCGCTCGGCCAGCGTCAGGAACATCACCGTGAGCAGGACGACTCCCATCACCACTGCGATCTGGGCGAGGGAAATTGCCATCTTGAGCATGACTTCGGCCATTCTTCCTCCAGGAGCCTCGAACGTCGCCACGTCTAGCCATGGAACCCCGGCGTTCGCGCATGACGACTTGTAGACGTAATGACGGTTCGACGTTAGACTCGTTCCACCTTCACTCTCGTGAGTTTGTAGTACGGCACGCCGGTGCTTGGGTCCGTGACCACCTGCTGTAGCTGACGAATCTCCTCATTAAAATGCTCGGGGAACACCGCTAGCCCTTTTGGGACGCGTTCCTGCAATCGGACGGGCGTCGCCATGGCGCCAAGTTCGTTGGATAGCCGTACACGGCTTCCATCAGCGAGGCCGAGCTCAGCGCCGTCACCGGGGTTCAAGAGTAGGGCCCCGCCGCGTTGGACCTCCAAAAGGCCTTTCGCGTGAGTGGACAACTTTCCCGAGTGGAACAGGCTCTGTGCGGCCACGAGCAAAAGCTCACCAGTCCGGCGCTTGCTGTGTGGGCTCAGCTTATACCGACTGGCCAAATCCTCCCTATAGCCGCCCGCCATGTAGCGTTCCACGGCATGCGGGTCGGGTCGTGGGGGTGATGGTGTCGGCCCCAGGATTGTGTAGCCTGGGATGACGCTCCTGATCTCTTTGAGGATCTCTCTAGCCGTCCCGTATTCGATTGGAGTCCCGATGAGCACCGACAGGGCAGACAGGATCTCCCAGTCTTGTCGACTCTCACCAACAGGGTCGATAGCTTGTCGCACTCTCTGCACGTGCCCCTCCGTGTTGGTGAACGTGCCGTCTTTTTCGGCATACGAGCATGCGGGAAGGACCACATCAGCCAGGGCGGCAGTGTCGGTCTGGAAGAGCTCATGACACACCAGGAACTCCAGCGTGTCCAAGGCTTCTCGAGCACCAGCAGCACGCGGCAACGAGCCGACGGGGTTTTCGCCAACGATGTACATGGCTTTGACCTTGCCGGCTCGCGCATCCTCGAGCATCTGCATCAGCGTTTGCCCCTGGCCGTTCGGCAATTCCTCTTTCCAGATTTTGGTCAGCTGAGCGCGTGCGGATCCATCCGCTGCATCACACGGCCCGGGGAGAAACTCCGCGACCGCTCCCATCTCGACCGCCCCCTGGTCGTTGTTCTCTTCAGCTAACGGAGCGACCCCGCATCCCGGCCGACCATGTTGCCCAGTTAGTACCAGCAAATCCAGTAATGTGGTGGCCAGGCCCGCTCCGCCAACGGTCTGCAACACTCCCTGGCCCACGAGGACAATGGCCCGCTCGCGAGTCGCGAAGGTGCGGGCGATCTCCCGAAGTACGCTTGATTGAGTTCCCGTCGCACTCTCGATTGACTGCCAGGAAATCGAACCGACGGCATCGCGTATTGTCCGTACGTACTCAGGTGCCTGTTGGGACACGCCAGAGTCAATCAAGCGTTCTTCGACAATGGCCTTGATCAGGCCCCGGATCACGTTGCCGAACTGGTCCGGAGAGGCGGTCACGTGGTGAGCGGATAGATTGGTGATATTGCTGATCGTCCCGACTGCCGGTTCGAGCGATTCCACCGTCACAAGGGTCGCGCCGTGCTTTTTGACGGCTTCTTTGACTCTCAGGCCCGTGATCGGATTCGTCTCCGTAATGTTCGTCCCGACGAGGAGCAAGGCCTGCGCCGACACGATGTCCTCAAAGCTCACGGTCCAGCGATGCGTGCCCTGCACACGGCGCAGCGCACGGACGCCGTTGATGTGCCCGTAGCGCGCACTGCTGTCGATCCGGCTTGAGCCAATGACGAGACGCATGAATTTTTGGAAGACGAACAGGTCTTCGTTGGTGCAGCGCGACGCAATGAGGCCGGCAAACGCTTCTCCACCGTGCGCGAGTTTGAGGCGGATAACATTCTCTGCAATGTGTTCGAGCGCTTCCTCCCACGTGGCCTGAACCAGCTCACCGTTTCGCCGGATCAGGGGAGTTTGCAGGCGGTCTGGATGCGTCGAGACATGGTATCCGAAGAAACCTCGAGCGCACAGATCACCATTGTTGCGTCCGGCGCCATGGGCCGAGTTGACTTCGATCAGTTCGTTTCCCTTGGTCTGCAGCGTCAGGTGACAGCCATCACCGCAATACGTACAGATCGTATCGGCACGTTTCAACATCCAGGGCCGGTACTCATACATGGAGAGACGACTGGTGATAGCTCCCACGGGGCAGATCTGAACACAGCCACCGCAGAACTCACAGTCAAGCGGGTGGGCCGAAAAGTGTTTGATCTCGGTCATGGTCCCGCGGCCTGACGGAGCTAGCGCCTTCACATCCATGATTTCGTCGCAATAGCGAACACAGCGCAAGCACTGCACACACCGGTTCATCTGCGTTTCAATCAGCGGACTGAAATACTCTTTCGGGAACACACGCTTCACCTCGACAAAACGGCTCGTGGTGGGCGTGTACTCATGGGAAAAATCCTGGAGGTCACAACGACCGCCCTGATCGCACACGGGACAGTCCAACGGATGATTCGCCAGGATAAATTCCAAGACTGATTTGTGCGCCTCATTGACCACCGTCGATGCAGTCCGGACGACCATGCCCTCTCCGACTGGCGTGCTGCAGGAGGTCTGCAACTTCGGGACTTTCTCGATCTCCACCAGGCACATCCGGCAATTGGCGTCAGGTGTCAGCTTGGGGTGATAGCAAAAGTGAGGAACCATCACACCCACTTGCCGCGCCGCCTCAATGACCAACGTGCCCTTTGGGACGGTCACGGGCATGCCGTCGATCGTCAGAGTGACTGTGTCGACTGCTACGTCTGCCATGGGTCCACTCAGTCCATCTACTGATAAGCGCACAGGCTACGACGCGGTTCGGTGGCCCTGTGCCAGCCTGCCGACTACCCCTTTGCCACCATCGGTTCGGGCGTGATGAGCTCAGCCGCCTCGGCTGCTCGGATCAAGTCCACATATTCCTGTCGCCAGTATTGCAGCGTGCTGAGGACCGGTGCGACTTCTGCATCGCCGAAGGCGCAGACCGTCCGACCCGCAATGTTTTCGCACAGGTCAGTGAGCGTAGTGAGGTCTTCCCGGCGCCCTCGCTTCGCGATGATGCGGCGCAACGTTTGCACCAGCCAAGAACTGCCTTCGCGGCAGGGGCTGCACTTGCCGCACGATTCGTGATAGAAAAACTCTAGTAAACGCAACGCGGCCCAGACCATGCTGGTGCCCTCTTCCATGACCGTCACGCCTCCCGAACCGAGCATCGAGCCAGCCTGGGCAACCGATTCAAAGTCCAGCTTCACATCCAGATGCTGGTCGGTGAAGAATGCGGCTGAGGCTCCGCCTGGGATGATCGCTTTCAGCGGCCTGTCCGAGCGCATGCCCCCTGCGTGATCGTAGATAAGCTCACGGAACGTGATGCCCATCGGGACTTCGTAATTGCCCGGTCGTCTGACGTGTCCGCTCACACAGAAGATTCGAGTCCCCGTGCTCCTCGGCGGTGAACCGATCGACGCGAACCATTCCGCGCCCCTGTTCATGATGTGCGGGAGGTTGGCCAGCGTCTCAACGTTGTTCACGACGGTGGGTTTGCTGTAGAGCCCATGGGTTGCAGGAAACGGCGGCTTCACCCTGGGCAGCCCGCGTTTCCCCTCGATGGATTCCAACAACGCCGTCTCCTCGCCGCAGATGTAGGCTCCGGCTCCTCGGTGGACCCAGATGTCGAGGTCGAACCCCGAGCGCAAAATGTTCTTGCCCACGTAACCGGCTTTCCGGGCTTCGGCAAGAGCGCGCTCTAAGATCTGCGCCCCCAGAGCAAACTCGCCTCTTATGTAGATGTAACTCGTCCTGGCCCCAATGGCGTAGCAGGCAATCACGATGCCCTCAAGCATCTGGTGCGGATCACGCTCGATGAGCTGGCGATCTTTGAACGTGCCAGGCTCACTTTCGTCGGCGTTACAGCACAGGTATACAGGGCCCTGATAGTCCTTCGGGAGAAATCCCCACTTGACTCCCGTCGGGAATCCAGCTCCGCCACGACCTCGCAGCCCGGATTTCTTGACCATCTCCGTGACTTCAGCTGGTGCGATCTTGCTCAGAACCGTTCGGAGTCCTCGATACCCGCCAGCCCGTTCGTAGTCGGCGAGCGACCCGCTGTAGCCAGGCTGCTCCATGTTCTTGAGGAGTATTTTTTCGTAAGCGGGCACTGTCTTCCCTACTGACTTTGATGGAATTCCGGAAGCATGAACGGGCCGCTCTTCAGCGAGCTCACCCTGTCGTGCCGCAGGTCGGCCAGGATCTGGTCCAGCTTCTCCTCGGTCAACCGCTCGTAGTAGTCTTCGTTGACCTGCATCATGGGGCCTGTCCCGCAGGAAGCCAGACATTCGACGGTACTCAGCGTAAACAATTGGTCAGGAGTCGTCTCGCCCGGTCTGATCCTGAGCCGGGCATACAACCAGTCGAGCAGCGTATCGGAGCCGACCAGTGCGCACATAAGCGATTTGCAGACTTGAATGTGGAACTTGCCAATCGGCTTGAGGTTGAGCATTGTGTAGAACGTCGCCACCTCATACACTTGCGGAGGGGTCAGGCGCAGAATTGCCGCAATCTCTTTCATGGCGGCCTCACTCACGTACCCCTCTTCGTGCTGGGCGAGGGTCAAGAGAGGGAGCAGGGCAGAGCGCCGCACGGGGTAACGAGCGACGACCTCCTCAATTTGGGCACTGTATTTGTCGCGCAGCATCAGCTACCTTCGGGTGCAGGGTAAAAGGTAAAAGTGCAAAGGTAAAAATGAAAAGGAAAAAATACGACGGGACCGAGAGATCATTCTTAAGTTTTTACTTTTGCCCTTTGCCCTTTTCACTTTTAATTTATCTGTCGCACTCTCCCATCACGACATCATAGGTGCCAAAGATGGTGATCATGTCGGAAA